>JBCCXW010000012.1:0-36938 GCA_039191105.1 Pseudomonadota bacterium | reverse complement strand
TTGGCCTTTGATCACGCCTTCCAGGGCCAGCTCACTCGCCGCCACCCGCTCGCGCTGCGCCATGCGCTCGGCGTCTGCAGCGGCATGGCTGAGCCAAAGATCGGTCACAAACAGCTCGAGCTGCAAAACCTGTTCTTGCATTGCGAAGGCCAGGCTATTGCGGCGCGCCAAGGCTTCGCGGCGTCGCGAGCGATTGGCCCCGCCATCGAGGAGCGGCACCGTCAGCGATAGCGTTGCACGCACATCGTCATCACGCTCAATCGCCGGTGAGCTTTCCCGCGCCGCGCTCGCCTGCAAGGCCAAAGACACCTGCGCCCGATTGCGCCGCGCCGCGGTCAGAACATCCATCCGCCCGGCATCATATTGCGCTTGGGCAGATTTTAGGGCCGGCGAAAACGCCTTGGCCCGGGCAATCACCTCATCGAGAGTCGGCGCGGGCAGCGCGACATCCTGTGGGGCGTCGGGTTCGGTCAAGGCGAAACCAGTGAGCGCCTCCAGCGCCCGGCGCGCGCGGCCAAGATCTGAGGCGGCCGCGGTGCGTGCTGCGGCGGCGCTCGCATGTCTGGCTTTGACCTGGGCGATATCCGTCAAGGTACCAACGTCTAAGCGAAAGCGCTCTTCTGCGGCATGGATTTGCGCAAACACAAGGCGATCGAGCTCGGTTTGAATTTCCAATCGCTCGCGCGCGATCAACACATCATAAAAGGCCGAGATGACCTCAAGGCCCATTTGAATTTCTTCGTCTTGGAAACGGTAACGCTCCGCCCGGCGCGCCAGTTGCGCGCGCCTAAGGACCACCGGCTTGAGCCCGCTTGTATAGATCGGTTGGGTCAGTTGGATGGACGATGAATAGGGTTCGGCAGTATCGCCAAAGTCTTGACCATCGGTGAGACGCGCATCGCGCCGGGTTGCACTAATCGAACTTTGAAATGTCACTTGCGGGCGAAACTGCGCCTGCGCTTGCGTCAACTGCTCACGGGCGGCAGCGAGATCGGCGCGGGCGCGATCGATCCGCGGATGGTTCTCGAGCGCGGCAAAGATGGCGTCCTCAAGCGTCTGCGCGTGGCTGAGCCCGCCGAGCAGACCCCATGCGACACTCAACCAAAATATTAACCGCCCATGTTTTGACATTCAATAACGTATTTGAATTTATTCAAAATATAATATAGATAATCATCAGTATTCATATATTAATATTTGAATAATTAGCTTAGAGTTTCCTTCTATATCAAAGAGAAAATAGTGGACCAGACAAACCCAATGGCGGATGAGGGCCTATGGTGTCTCTCGATGATGTTAGGACTTTTGGAGACGCCAATTGATGTCGCACAGTTGCGGCATCAAATCGGTATGGATCAAGCTCTGCAGCTCGAAGACTTGACGCGTCTCGCCCGCCGCGCCGGAACCAAGGCGAAACTGACGCAGATCAAATTGCATCGCCTACAAGACGCCCCTTTGCCCGCCATTGGCGAAGCGCGCGATGGCGGATTTTTTATTCTCGGCGGGATTCGCGAAGACAAAGCGCTGATCCAACGGGCTGGTGAACAGCCACAAGAATTGTCTATGGACGAGCTCGATGCGTTATCGACCGGGCGACAACTTTTGCTGACCAGTCGAGCTGGCGGGATTGTGGTTGATCGCAAGTTTGATGTGACGTGGTTTATCCCAGCCCTGGTGCGCTATCGCGCTTTGTTGGGCGACGTCCTTGCCGCATCCTTTGTGCTGCAGCTATTCGCGCTGGCCACGCCACTCTTCTTTCAAGTCGTCATTGACAAGGTCCTGGTCCACCAAGGGTTAACCACGCTCAATGTTTTGATCGTCGGCTTACTCGCCATCATTGTGTTTGAGGTGTTTCTCGGCGGGCTGCGGGCTTTCCTATTCACGCACACGACGAGCCGGGTGGATGTCGAGCTTGGCGCAAAACTCTATCGCCATCTAGCCAATTTACCGTTGGCCTATTTTGAGCAAATGCGCGTTGGGGACACCGTCGCCAGGGTGCGAGAATTGGAGACGATCCGTGAGTTTCTTACCTCGTCAGCGGCGACGCTCATCATCGATCTGCTTTTTACCGTCATCTTTCTCGCCGTGATGTACTTCTATTCGCAATCACTCTTGCTGATCGTGCTGGTTGCCATCGCTTTCTACATTGCTGTTTCTGCCATCATCACACCGCCTTTGCGGGCGCGAATCGATGAACGGTTTCAACGCGGCGCCGAGAGCCAAGCGTTTCTGGTGGAGAGTGTGACCGCTATTCAAACAATGAAAGCCGCCGCCATCGAACCGCAAATGCAGCGCCGCTGGGAGCGTTTGCTCGCCGGCTATGTTCGTTCTTCTTTCGATGCCAGCGTGCTTGGCATTTGGGGCGGCCAGGCGATCCAAGGCATAAACAAAATTTCCAGTGCCCTGATCTTGTTTGTCGGGGCTCTGCAAGTCATTGAAGGTCAACTCACAGTCGGTGAATTGGTTGCCTTCAATATGCTGGCTGGGCGCGTCGCAGAACCCGTATTGAGGCTATCACAACTCTGGCAGCAATTTCAGGAAGCGCGCGTCGGCGTCCATCGGTTGGGCGATATCCTTAACACGCCGGAGGAAGCCAATGCATCCGGCACGCGCACCGCGCTACCAGCGCTTGCCGGACATATCAGATTCGAGGACTGCACATTCCGCTATAAGCCAGGCGACAAAGAAGTACTGCGTCGCGTGACCCTTGATGTTCACCCGGGCGAGATCCTCGGGATTGTCGGCCCCTCTGGATCAGGAAAATCGACATTGGCGAAGTTGGTTCAGCGCTTATATGTCCCGGAGTCAGGGCGGGTCCTGATCGATGGGGTGGATTTGGCTTTGATCGACCCCGCGTGGCTGCGCCGTCAAATCGGTGTGGTTCTGCAAGAGAACATTTTGTTTAACCGCACGGTGCGCGACGATATCGCCATCGCTGACCCCACAATGAGTATGGAAGACGTGGTCCATGCGGCGCAACTGGCGGGCGCACATGAGTTTATTTTAGAGCTGCCTGGTGGATACGATACTCAAATCGAAGAGCGCGGCGGCAACCTCTCAGGCGGGCAACGGCAGCGCATCGCAATTGCCCGCGCCCTCGCCGCCAATCCGCGCATGCTCCTCTTTGACGAAGCGACGTCCGCACTGGACGCAGAAAGCGAAGCTATCATTCATCAAAACATGAACGCGATGAGCAAAGGTCGGACCGTGCTCATCATCGCCCATCGGCTAAGTACGCTGCGCCATGCGAGCCGAATCATCACGATGGAAAATGGCGAAGTTACTGAAATCGGAACGCATCATGAATTGCTTATCAAGAACGGCCGCTATGCCAATTTATGGCGCGAACAAATGGGCCAAATGACGGGGGAACGCCGCTAATGGGACACTTTGATACGCTCAGAAAGGCCTGGAAAACAACGAGTGAAGAGAAGCGCCTCAATAAAAGAAAGAAAGTCGAAACCGCTTTCTTACCTGCGGCGCTCGAAATTATGGACACGCCGCCGCGCCCGATTGGACGTGTAATCACTTGGGTCATCATTGCTGCAGCAGCGTTTACCATTCTGTGGGCGAGCCTCTCCAAAGTCGATATCGTCGCAGTGGCCGAAGGCCGCGTCATACCGCGCGCCAAATTGCAATCAGTTGAAGTCGCCGAAAACGGGATCGTCCGAGCATTGCTCATCGGCGAGGGAGACCGCGTTGCGAAGGGTCAGCCATTGATCGAGCTCGACCCCACCTATGCCGACGCTGATGCTGATGCGGCCCAGTCGGAATTTTCGACGGCGCTGTTACAGCGGGCACGCGCCAGCGCCCTGTTAGACTATGCGTCCGGTCGACCCTGGGCTCTCGATGGTGATAGCCTCGCGCCCGCCATCGCGGCCGCTGAAGCCGAACTCGTCGCCGCGCGCATCCGGGAACACTCAGCGCAGCTCGAGAGCTTATTACAGCGCCTAAATGCGAGCGAAGTGGCCCGGCGCCAAGCGCGAACCGAGATTGCCCGGATCGATGATACGCTTCCATTTATCTTGCAGCAGCTAAAGGCTCGGCGGGAACTTGCCGCACAAGGTTTTGCGCCGAGGGTACAAGTGCAAGAGCTCGAAGAGCGACTAACAACCCTACGCTACCAACGCGACGTACAAAGCGACGAGGTCTCGAAAACCGAAGGCGAAGGGGCGATGATCGAACGCGATATCGCGGCACTCAAGCAAGGCTTTCGCGTGAGCGCTGCAGAAGAGCTCGCAGAAGCTGAGGCGATCATCGCAACCCGCGGCGAATTGCTTGAAAAAGCCGAACGCCGTAAAGCGCTGCAAACGCTAAAAGCGCCAGTTAGCGGTACCGTCAATGAAGTCTCTATCACCACAATTGGCGAAGTCGCCGAGCCGGGCCAACCCCTAATCACGATCGTCCCCGACGGCGACGAGCTGATCATCGAAGCCTTCCTGATGAATAAAGATATTGGCTTCGTGCAAATCGGTCAGGAAGCGATTGTCAAATTCGAAGCCTATTCTTTCATGCGATACGGCCACCTGATTGGCGAAGTTGAACATGTCTCGCCGGACGCAGTGATCGATCAAAATCGCGGTTTGATCTTCCCAGCCCGAGTGAAAATCACCGGATCTGCTTTTCGCATGGAACGGCTCGGCAATGCCCGTAACGAAAACGATCAGACCGGGGCCGCTTATAACGAGCTGATATCGCCAGGCCTGTCCGCCTCGGTCGAGATCAAAATCGGCAAACGCAGCGTGCTGAGCTATTTGCTCTCCCCAGTCGCGCGCGCGACTTCAGAAGCGGCCCGCGAGAGATAGCACGATCCAAGGCTGCTCGGCGCTGCACTTGTTGTCCGCTTAGAGTCAGCCGCGTTCAGTGTCGCGCAGGATGAGGTTTCCACCATCTCCGCTCATCCCCGCGCAGGCGGGGATCTCGTGCGGCGCGATCGGGAGCAATGGATGAGATCCCGGATCAAGCCCGTGATGAGCGGACGCGGGGTGTTTCATCATCTCACGGCGCCCTCTCCCCCTTCCGTAGACACGCAAATTATTGTCAGTAGGGGCGATGCGACGTGACCCTCGGCCATATTGGATGTACCGCATGGATCTCGCCTGGCACCGCGCCTATGCGGCCTGGCGGGTGGTGCCCTATATGGACGCGATCGGGCCGGATTGGCGGATGTCGCAGCCCTGGCATGTCTATCTGTTCGGCGCCGGAATCACCGCCGGGGCGAGCTTTCATGTCATCGCTGCGGCTGATGCGAAAGTTCGCTTTACCTGTTGGGCCCCGCCGGGCGGGGCGGCGCAGCTTCGCTTTGGCGATGCCTGTTTGGTGACGCCGGGGTGCCGGTTCATGGTCGGCGAGCGGATGGAGATCGGGTCAGGCTGTATGTTCGGACATGGCGTGACGCTGACCGATTGCGACTGGCACGGCGTCTATGATCGTACCGATGTGCATGGCCAGACCCGACCCGTAACACTCGGTGAGAATGTCTGGCTCGGGGACGGGGCCTTTGTCGGCAAAGGCGTGACGATTGGCGATAATTCGGTGATTGGGGCGCGTGCCGTGGTGGCGAGCGATATCCCCGCCAACGCGATTGCGGTCGGCAATCCGGCGCAAGTGGTCCGGACCTTTGATCCGACTGAGATCACGCGCAACCGCATGGATTTGTTCGCCGACGCACCAGCCATTCACCGTTTCTTCGACCACGCCTATCGCGAGCAATTGAGCGGCAATACGCTGTGGCGGTGGCTGCGCACAAAGATCGCGCCCAGCCGCCGCGATTAAACCGCGTCAGCTGGACAGCGCGTCATCAGATGGAATGCAAGTCAGTTTTTATATTTCACTGAGCAGCCATAAGGCGTTGAGCTTGTCACCGCGGGCATGGTCCCGGCGGCGACAGCGGTCAGCGCAGCGGTGACATAGTTCTCAGCCGCGGCAATGTCACTGGGTTTGGTCGACCGAATGGAGTCGATTGCACCTTGATAGGCGAGATCACCGTCGGCTGTGATGACATACATATGCGGGGTCGTTTTGGCGTCATAAGCCCGCCCAATGTCGCCGCTCGAATCGAGAATGGTGTAGCGCGGCACGGCGTCCCGCTCAGCATTCTTCGTGAGGGCTGCCTCAGGCTCCAAATAGCCTTGCGTGCCGGGTGCAGACGAAATCACTTGAATCCAAACCACCTCATCGGTGCTGGCATCTGCCTGCATCGTCTGCATATTTTTGATCGGCTCTTTGTAATGCTTCACGACAAACGGGCAATCATGATTGGTCCATTCCAAAACAACGGTTTTGTCAGCAAAATCGGCGAGAGACACCGTTTCGCCACTGGCGGTCATCGCATTGGTGAAAGCTGGCGCAGGCGCACCAGAGACCGGCGCAGCATTTGCCGAAAAGGCAATCATCGATCCCGCAGTTAGTGCGACAGCTGTTGCCATACCGGCGGCCAATCCGAGATTGCGACGTGTAAGTGATTTCATAGCTTAGATCCGTGGGTTGCTGAGGTTGGTCAGAGTGTAACTTAGCTTGTCCCTGCGACAAGTCCTGTGACGAGATCGATCGATAACAATTCCGGGAGCACGTCTGGGGTGGCGCTGCCGGGGGCATACCAAAGATATAGCGGAACGCCCGCGCGATTATGCTTCTGAATTTCAAGCGCGATGGTTTTGTCGTTGGTCGTAAAATCGGCGACTAAAAACGCGACATTTGCCGCTTCAAAAGCCTCAATCACCGGTTTCGTTTGCAACGTTTGGAGTTTGTTCGCTTGACAGGTCACGCACCATTCAGCCGTAAAATCAACAAAGATCGCGCGGCCGTCCGCGGCGAGTTCCGCGACCCGTTCAGGCGACCAAGGCTCGGTCTCATAAGACGCGCTATAAGCCGCAGCTGGCACTTCTGCCGTCGAAGCGGTCCGTGCTTGCGCAAGCGGCCAGAGCAGGCCGGTGGCAATGGTCAACCCAGCGAGCCCTTTTGCCAATTGCCCCGTCCTTTGCGCGCTGAGCCGGGCAATCGCGATGAATGCCGCGATCAAGCCGAGCAACCAAAGGCTCGCCAACAGGCCCTCAGACACGCTATTTGCGGTCATGATACCAAAGACGGGGAGGATCACGGCTAGTCCGAGAACCGAAAGGAGGATCGCGCGCGCACCACGATCCGCTGATTTGAGCGCCCAAACACCAAATGCAATCAACGCCGCGCCGGCGACGACAAAGGCGGCGGCGCGATAGCCCGACAAGGCCCCGAGGACGGAGAGCAGCCAAGCTGCTGTCAAAAACATTGGGAATGCAAAGACTTGTTTCAGGGTTTCCATCCAGGCACCGGGCTTCGGAATGAAGCGTTGCAATCCAGGTGAGAAACTCAGCACCAAAAACGGCAGTGCCATGCCGAGCCCCATCGTGAGGAGGACCAAAATCACGTTCGCGGCGGGCTGCGTCATCACAGCACCAAGTGCCGCCCCCAGAAACGGCCCGGTACACGGGGCGCCGACAATCGCCGCCAAAACACCGGTGAAGAAGGCACCTGCATTGCCTTGCTTGGCCGCTAAACCGGACCCAACCCCTTGAATGGAGGTCCCGAGTTCGAACATACCCAGCAGCCAAAGCCCGATCAAAAAGACCACCAGGATCAGGGCTGTGACTAAAATTGGATTCTGCAACCAGAACCCCCAGATGGCGACACCCGTCGCAGCACGAACACTCAGGATCGCGGCGGCCAGCCCACCAAAACAGACCAGAACACCGGCCGCGTACCATAGGCCATGCTGCCGTGCTTGTGCGGCGTTGCCGTGCGCCGTAGCGGAAACCAAACCCATGGCTTTGATCGACAGAACCGGCAGGACGCAGGGCATCAGATTCAAGATCAAGCCACCAATTAACGCTAGGCCGAGCAAGAGCGGGAGGCTGCTGGCATTTGCGGGAACGCTGGTGACACCTGGCGTGCCGCTCGTCCCCGCTAAGGGCGCGCCAGGCGATGCCGCAATGTCCACAACCCGCTCGCCAATCGCAACGATGCCCGCCAAGGTTTCTGGCACGGGCGCATTCGCTTGCGCTGGCGTTAGGATCAACTGGAGACCATTATCGCCGAAAGAGGCGGGTTGGTCCGCCGCATGCTTTATCTCGGATGCATAAGGAAAAAAGCGCGCTTCGCCCTGAGTGCCGGCGACTTGCTCACCCGCGATCGAGAGGGTCCATGCCTCGCCCGCGGCGGAGAGGTTTGCCTGCCCGGTAAACTCTAACGGCACCGTTGACAGAGCCGCTTGGATGGCCTCGGCCCCGACCATATCTGGCAATTGGCCAGCGCCGACCGATTGCAAAAAGGTCAGCTCAACCGCTTCCGGCACACATGTGTCCTGACAGATTAAGTAATCAACACTGGCGGCCAACGCGACCGGCTCATCACTCGCGGCCGGCAGGGTCATTCGAAAGGGGAGTACGACCGCGCCAGAGTACCCATAATCCATAAGCTGGCCCGGCACGATCGGCAGCAATTTAGGAGCGGGCCATTGAAAATCGCTGATGTTCTCGAGCGGCACATGGCTGGTATCGCTCCACGTGATGCTGGGCGGCAACCCTGCATCCCCCGGATTGGTCCAATAGATATGCCAACCCGGATCCATTTCGAAAGACAGACCGAGCCACACAGTCTCGCCCGGAACCGCCAATGCGCGCTCAGAAATCAGCTCGACCCGCGCATGTCCGCCATCAACGGGCTGCGCGTTGATCGTGACGGCGCCAAAGCAAAATGCAATACATCCTAAGACGAAGCTTCGTAAAGCAAGCATATGTGCGATCCTAATACTGGTTTACCGCTGCATATAGAAGCCGCTTCGTTAAGGAAACCACCTCGCGCGAATGTGACCGAGCGGAGAGCGTGAAAAAAGCGACTCTGATGAGCCGCTTATTTCGCGCGCATAAAAATCGCTATTACGCTGTTGTCGTTTGCGCCTCAGCCTGCTGCGCTTGCTGGGTCTGAATGGCGCGCTGGATGACACGCTGCCAGTTGAGCAAAGAAATCATGTGCGCATAAATCGCACCGAGTGCCCCATTGGTACGCAGCTCTTTGAACTGATCATCTGAAAAATCGTTCAATCGGTTTTCATCAATCGCCCAATAATCCGCAATCTTTTGCTGCTCTCCGACCGAATTGCCTTGCGCATCACGCGGTTGAAACGCCACGGTCTTTTGCTCAAAAAGATCCATGCTTTTGATAATGTCTACGAATTCGGTCGTCGATCGGCGTTGACGCTCGAATTCCTTACAGAACTCAATCGCATTCTGGGTAAAAGCGCTGGGTTCACCATTTTCAAACAACGGCACATCGGGCTGGTTCGATACCATCGGCGCTTCGCGGTCGATGCAGAGCAGCAAGCGGTCTCCATCATTGTCATTGGCGAACACAAACGGATACCGTCGGACAAACGCCGGAACATAAAAGTCGGGCTCTGTTTGCCCATCCTCGCGCACAAACAGATTCTCACCTTGACGCACCCCCATCACCGCCACGGGCGTGTAAGTATCGCCGACAAAAATGATCGGGTAAGACGTCGAGGCCATGCCAAACTCGGTCACGGTAACAGGCACGGCGTGGGCTTCGCGCAGAAAACCGAACGGTTGGTCGATTTGCTTCACACCCAGACCGGCATGCTGTTCCGGATTTAATGGTTGCGGGTTCTTGTAGAACAGAACGTTTCCGGTCAATTCTGATGGTTGCGTATTCGGTGTATTTTCCACGGGCCACTCCGATCGATAGACTGGCGGGGTGTAACGGAAATGGATAAAGCCGACAACAGGAAGACCGACAGGGAATGCAGCTGTTGCAGATGTTTCATATCTTGAATGGGGGTCGATCGGTCACTGGCGCTGAGACTTGGCGGTTTCCGTCGGTATGTCTGGCACTGATCCTGGTTTTATTCCCGCCCGTCTCGGCCTGCGCGCAAAGTGAAGACGGGTCGCGCACAACCCGGCGCGCGATTGCGCAATCTCAAGCGATTTCGTCTGACTTTTTGCGCACCGAATTGGCCCTCTCACCGGAAACCGCGAGCCGGATGGGAATGGAACAATTGCTCGGTCCAACAGCTGTATTTGCGCTCGACAATCACTCCCAAGCTGGGTTTGAACGGCGCCGTCTCGTTCGGATCGAACTTCTGCAGCGTCTCGAACGGCGGCCACGGCTCCCAGAAGACCACCTCTTACGCCGCGATTTGGCGGTCGCAGAACGGGCATTGCGGGATTTGATCGCGCTGGAGCAATTTGGCTATGGACGTTTTAGCTATGCTGCGCTTCGGCCCTATGCGATTGACCCCTATTCCGGCATCTGGATCGAAGGTCCGGTGCAATTGGCGTTCCGCCAGACGGTCAATAACTTGAATGATGCACAGGCTTATTTGGCGCGCTTGCAAGGACTGAGCGCGGCTCTAAACGACACCAAAAGGCGCTTATTGGCCGACCATGCTTCGGGTGTCTTGCTGCCACGGCACTTGGCGGAGCGCACGCGAGATAATTTGGCGATAATGGTCTCCGAGGAGTCCGGAGCGCTGCAACGTCTCGCCGACACGTTCATCGCCTTAACCTCCAGCGTGCCCGATTTGGATCCGCAAGTGCGCGCGCAAATGATCGCGTTTGTCGAAACTGAAATCGAGCGGTCTTTGCGACCCGCCTATCTCGATATAATTTCAACCCTGGACGAGCTGTCAGAGTCGACGTCCGAGCAAGCCGGACTTTGGGCGCAGCCGCGTGGGCGAGATCTCTATGCGCTGATCATGACCGCATCGGTTGGGGAAGATGTCTCACTCGACCGGTTGCACGCTCGGCATCTCGAAGACTTGGACTCCCAGCGCGAAGCGTTTCAAGCCCGTATGACCGTTTATGCAGAGGGTCTGGACGCGATGCCCGCACCGCCAGTGGAAATCGCCGGTCAGCTGGTCTGGCTGCAGGACGTCGAGCGCGCCCTTGAGGAAAACAGCCCTTCAAACGACACTCCCGACGACGCCCTTACGCCGCCGCAGACCCTGACGCAATTTGCTCCCAAAACGGCGTGGGAGCGGCTCGCGCGCACAAGCCCCTATAGCGCTCAGTCTCAATCATTGCGGCGATTTCAATCGCTTTGGCAGACCCAGCCATACCTGACCTGGCGAACCGACGGCGACGGTGTCCTATCGGCAAAACGGCGGATGACCGAATATCCTGCAATTGTTGCTGGATGGCAAAGCTATATCTGGGAAACCTATACGTCCGAAACAGTGAATGCTGAAACCATTGAGGCGGCGCATGTCGGGCTCGTTCGTACGGCTTTGGCAGCGACGGATACCGGCCTTCATTTAGAGCGCTGGAGCATTGAAGAGGCAACAACGTTCCTACAGGCCATGACGGGGCTGTCACCGACCCTGGCAGAAGACTTGGCCCTGTCGATCGCTGCGCGTCCGGGACATCATGCGTCTATAGCCATGTCAGTGAATCGTTTCCGCGCTTTGTCCGAGCGCTCGAATGCCGTACTTGGCGCGCTTTATTCAGAACAGGACTATCAAAGGACGCTGATCCAACCCGGTCCGCGCCCGCTCCCCTTTATCGAACAGGATGTCGAGACATGGTACGGCGAGCGCCTCTCCAACTAAGCGGCCAAAGCTAGATCTGTGTGCGCATTCTCCAGCACCGGATTCAAACCGGACTCAAGATCGGCCAGCGCCGCAGCGCGATCAGCCGGATCGGACGCGCAGAATAAGAAGATCGCACGCGCGCCATAACGTTCTGCATCGGCCCAGGCCCAAATCGGTTGAACATCATGCAATCGACCGCGCAGCGTGGTCAGACGCACGACGCGCCAACCGAACGGACCTTGCGCTGCGAACAGCGCCACTCCTGCTTCCCGCGCCCAAGGCGACGATGGCGACATACGGAAAAATGAATAGGCTTTGCCGGAACGGCCACGGAACTTGATCTCTCGCATTGATGTTCTCCTTGTGTTCCATTCCCGTATATTCCTCTTTTGTTCTCATGCAAGCTTTTTTTGGTTAACGAGGTCTTAACCGCTAGAGGGGCAGAGCGACGATTTTACGTCATCCCGAAACAGAGAGTGGCTTGCTCTGTGGATGAATTCGTAATAAAGGACTTTTGCTCACCCTAAGCATAAGGGCGAGCGGCGAGGAAAGCCCCCCCATAAACGGGAGCAAACTTGAAACCAGAATTCTTCGCGCCAATATAATGCTCAAGTTGAGCATAACAGGAGGCTAAGATGGCAAGACTGATTGACTCCGGACCGGGATGTCCGTCCCCAACCCCGCCACGCGTAGAGACTCTCGCTGACCAGCGCGGGCTTGCCTATGACGATGCGGTCAAGGCAAAAACCGATCATCTCTATCCTCTGGTTAGTGACTTTATCACGCCCATGGAATGGCCTTCTGTCGCGCCTCTGGTGGCGGCGATCAATGATCTCAAAGCAGAGAAAAACGCCGTTATTCTCGCGCACAATTATATGACGCCCGACATTTTTCGACTTGTCGGCGATTTCCGCGGAGACAGCCTGCAGCTCGCGCGCGAAGCGGCGGATGTGGACGCGGATATTATTGTCCAAGCAGGCGTGCATTTCATGGCGGAAACCTCCAAGATTTTGGCCCCAAGCAAAACCGTCCTGATTTCAAGTTTGGAAGCCGGCTGTTCGTTGGCAAGCTCGATCACCGGGGCCGATGTGCGTTTGATCAAAGAGCGCTATCCGGACTATCCGGTGGTCACTTATGTGAACACGACCGCGGACGTGAAAGCCGAATGCCACATCACCTGTACCAGCTCGAACGCGGCCCAAGTGGTGGAAGCGATCGCACAAGAATGGGGCTCCGACACGGTCATCCTGGTGCCCGACCAATATTTAGCTAAAAACGTCGCCGCACAGACCAAGATCCGGATTATGACCTGGCCGGGCGCGTGTGAAGTGCATGAATTGTTCAGCGCAGAAGACGTCGAAGCCTTGCGCGAGGCGCATCCTGGCGTCGTTATCCTCGCGCACCCGGAATGCCCGCCGGATGTGCTTGAGCACGCCGATTTTGCTGGCTCGACGGCGGCGCTGGCCAATTATGTCAAAGACCAAAGTCCCGCAAAAGTTGTGTTGCTGACCGAATGCTCCATGTCGGACAATGTCGCCGCTGAAAATCCAGGCGTGGATTTTGTGCGCCCGTGCAATCTTTGCCCGCATATGAAGCGAATTACACTGGAGAACATTCTCGATTGCTTGACCGAGATGCAACACGAAGTGACGATCGAAGAATCGGTGCGTGTCCGGGCAGAGGCAGCGATTGATGCCATGCTGGCCCTGCCAAAAATGGCCAGCCCGTTGGCCTTCGAAACCGGTCTCCAGCCGATGGAGATTGAGGTAATTTCACCCCAATAGCGCCTTGTCGCTGCCAAATCGACCGATAAGGTGGGAACTGGAAAGAGGAAGGAACGCAGGATGAAAACGTGGATCTCGGTGCTGTTAGCGAGTGTGTTCAGTCTTGCCTGTCTGCCGGCGACCGCGGATACCAAGGATCCGAGCGATGTTCTTGGGTCTTGGAGTTTTCAAACCAAGCCTTATCGGCAGGGCGCCTGTATTATGACCGGCACAATGCGCTTGAGCGCACACCCCGAAGAAGGCCTATATGCCTGCGAACTCACTGCCGTTGAAGTCTGTTCTATGTGGGGGCGCTCTGTGGTCCTACAGACCTGCAATGCCCGCCGCTTCGGCAACCAAGTCTCGATCCGGTCTGAGATCAAAGAAATGCTGGAGCAGAAGTTTGAGGGCCTGATCTATGTGCCGGATAATTTCACATTGACCATCCAGAACCACACCCGGATGTGGGGCGCTTTGGTTTCGGCGGCGACCGCACCTGTTGAGTTCCGACGGTCGGAAGATGGGATCTCCTAGTGCGGGCGCTCGCTTTCGCTCTCGGCCTCAGCCTTTGCACAGGCGTCGCATCAGCGGAAGCCAACATTGCTGGCCACTGGACCTTCAAAGCCAACATTGCGGATGAGTGTGATTTTGGTGGGACCGCGCATTTGGAGAAAACAGGCGAGAACCGGTTTAAAGGCGAACTGACAGCCCGTCAAAGCTGCACCAGCCTGCCCGAAGACTATCTGGTTCGACAGGCGTGTGAGGCCTCCCGGTTCGGCAATCAACTCTCGGTCCGATGCCGGATTGTCGAGTTTATCAATGGCTTTGAAAGTGAATATTATTATCCCGACAATTTCACCCTGACGATCCAATCGTCACAGCGCATGTATGGCGCTCTGCGAAGTGCAGGCAGTGCCAATCCGGCTGAGTGGATACGGGATGAAGGGGGCATTTCTTGACATTTTCGAACGGGCTTCGGCCCGAACGGTATTCCGCCCCTGCTGCGGCAGGTGATGCCCGCATTTTGATTGTTGGCGCCGGTCTGGCGGGCTTGTTTTTGGCGCTACGGCTCGCCCCGCGGCCCTGCACAGTGATCTCGCCAGCGCCTTTGGGCCAAGCCGCATCCTCAGCTTGGGCACAAGGCGGTCTGGCCGCAGCGCTTGATCCAAAAGATAGCCCCGACCAGCATGCTACAGACACACTGAGAGCGGGCGCTGGACTGGTTGATGCGGCGATTGCGAGACTCATCGCAGAGGAGGGTCCAAGGCGCGTGCGCGACCTGATCGCGCTCGGCGTCCCATTTGATCGCACCCCCGAAGGTGACTTGGCGCTGAGCCTGGAAGCCGCTCACTCGCATCCACGGGTCGCGCGGGTCTCTGGCGATCTTGCAGGCAAAGCCATAATGTCCGCGCTTACGGCGGCAGTCAAAGCAGCTGATCATATTGAACTGATCGAGCCGGCAAAAGCCGTTGGTCTCTTGCAGGATGACCAAGGGGGTATTGCGGGCGCAATTTTGCAGGATCGGCAGGACCATGTCTCGGTCTTATCAAGCCCTGAAACCGTGCTTTGCACGGGCGGATCTGGAGGCTTGTTCCGCGTTACGACCAATCCGCCACAAGCCCGCGGCGACGCGCTGGCCATGGCACATGCAGCAGGCGCCGTCATCGCCGACCCAGAATTCATTCAATTCCATCCCACCGCTATGGATGTCGGTCTCGATCCCGCGCCACTGGCCACCGAAGCACTGCGCGGCGATGGCGCCATTTTGGTGGGCGCTGATGGCGCCCGGTTTATGTCAGACTACCATCCTGGCGCGGACCTCGCCCCACGCGATGAAGTTGCGCGCGCCATCCATTCCGAAATCTCCGCTGGTCGTCGTGTGTTCTTAGACACGCGCGCATCAATCGGGGACACGATCAAAGATCATTTCCCAACCGTTTTTGCCGCGTGCATGGCGGCCGGATTTGATCCGCGTCACACGGCCATCCCCGTCGCTCCGGCAATGCACTATCATATGGGCGGCATTCTCTCAGATACTTGGGGGCGCGCCAGTTTGAACGGACTAAGCGTCTGCGGCGAATGCGCCAGCACGGGCGCGCATGGCGCCAACCGTCTCGCTTCAAACTCGCTCTTGGAAGCGGTTGTGATGGCCGCGCGGATTGCAGACCGGTTGCGGGACACTGAGCTGCAACCGACCACAGCGAGCGAAGGCGAGGTCCCGGTCGAGCTTTCAAGCAACGCGCTGCAGTCTTTGCGCCATGCCATGGCAGATCAGTGCGGCGTCGTTCGCGATCGGTCTGGGCTGGAGCAGCTGCTGAAAACGATTGATCAGCTTGAAACGCGTTTCCCGCGCGCCCGGGCCCTGTCAACGTCGCGCTTGATCGCGGAAGCTGCGCTGGCACGCGAAGAAAGCCGCGGCGGGCATTTTCGCCGCGATTTTCCAAACCCGAACCCTGAGGCGATCCGGACCTTTGTGCAGCCACAGGCAGCGCAGCAAACCCCGCTCGATTTGGAACCGGCGGAATGACCTTCATCGCGCCTCCACCGCTGCCGGATATCGTGCTCGATCCGCTGGTTCGGCTGGCTTTAGCGGAAGACTTTGGTCGGGCGGGCGATTTGACAACCGACGCGACCATCGACCCTAGTGCCCAACTTACAGCCCATATTTGCGCCCGAACCGCAGGCCGTCTCGCGGGCATGGATGCCGCAGCTTATACCCTCAAACAGGTCGATCCGTCGGTGACATTGGATGTGAAGATTGACGATGGCGGTGTGCTCGCACCAGGCGATGTGGTCGCGCGCTTGACCGGCAATGCACGGTCTATTCTGATGGCCGAACGGACCATACTCAATTTCCTAGGCCGTTTGTCGGGCGTGGCCACCCTAACATCGAAATTCGCTGACCAAATCGCCCACACCAAAGCAAAAATCGTCTGTACACGCAAAACAACGCCAGGACATCGTGCCGTGGAAAAACGCGCCGTTCGATGTGGGGGCGGCACGTCTCATCGCTACGGCTTGGACGACGCGATTTTGATTAAAGACAATCATATCGCGGCGTGCGGCTCGATCGCAAAGGCGCTACAGCGCGCCCAGGCTTATGCGGGGCATTTGCGAATGATCGAGATCGAAGTTGACTCCTTAGATCAACTGGCCGAAGCCTTGTCCCATAAGCCGCACGCCGTGCTGCTCGACAATATGGAGCCAGCGCTTCTGATTGAGGCGGTTACTCTGATTTCCGGGCAGTGTTTGGCGGAGGCCAGTGGCAATATTACGCTCGAGACGGTCGCTGCGAAAGCTGAAACCGGGGTCGATTATATTTCGTCCGGCGCGCTGACTCACTCTGCGTTAAATCTTGACCTTGGCCTCGATATCCTCTGACCTGTCTTTCAACGCTCGATCGGGAGGACCATATGGGCGAGGCGAAAGGTCGAAAATCGATTTTCATCACCGGTGCAGCATCTGGAATAGGCGCCGAAACTGCACGATTGTTCCAATCGAAGGGCTGGTTTTGCGGCTTGTACGATATCAATGAACAGGGCCTGCACAGCGTCGCAGCAGAGCTCGGTGAAGCGAACTGTCATATGGCCCGACTGGATGTGACGCAGCGCGCCGATTGGGCGGAGGCCATGGACGGGTTTGGCGCCGCCACCAATGGCAAAATGGATGTTTTGTTCAACAATGCGGGCATCGGCCGCCATGGTTGGTTCGAAGACATTCCGCCCGAAGACTCTGATTTGATCGTCGATATAAATGTCAAAGGGGTGATTAACGGCATCTATGCTGCGCTCCCTTTGTTAAAGCAGACCGCAAACGCCCGCATCGTCAATACAGCGTCGACTGCCGGCGTTGTCGGCTCGCCGCGCTTAGCGGTTTATTCTGCAACCAAGTTTGCCGTACGCGGCTTAACGGAGGCGCTGGACATTGAGCTTTCAGGGCTCGGCATACGGTGTACGAGCTTAATGCCTTGGTTTATCGACACGCCGATCTTGGATATGGGTCTCACGGAGGGCGCGAATGTCAAAATGTCAGATGAAATCGAAGCGAACGGCCAAGATGTGTATCCAGTTTCACTTGCGGCTGAAACCGCATGGGACGCGGCGCATGGCGACGATATCCACTATATGGCCGGAAAACGCGCCAAACAGGCCCGTTTCTTTGCACGTTTTCTGCCGAAACGTCTGAAAAAGCAGATTTTACAGGGATTGCCAGCCCGAACGTGACGGACCGCCAAAGATTAGACGGGGCCGACAGCGTCCGACGCAACCTGTGCCGTGGTCACCGCGTCACCCGTCGCCTGCGGCGCGATCGCGGCTGGCGCTGGCGTATGGACCGATGCCTCCGTCTGCAAACCCTGTAAGCTCTGAGCATTAAGGTCTGCGGCGCTTGCCGGCGTGATGACCTTTGGAGGTTGCGGCGTGACCGCATCGGCCGGCATAATCACTTGCAATCCAGCGCGACGCTGCGCGAGGCGCGCCCTTTGCCGTTTCGAGGCAGCTGCCCACTCACTGCCGCGCGGAAAGCGATAAAAAATGTGGGTCCCAATTTTTTCTGTTTTAATCAGGCCGGAATTCCAGACGGGATCGACATAGGTCGCATGATAATGCGTCGCACCAGCGGTTTTGCGCTCGTTCAGATCCATCAGCACGTGCGCAGCGATGGTCTTCGCTTTGGTCCATTTTTCACCATATGGCTTACGCGTCATTGCGCCATCGCAAGTGAATGTGAATTGGCAGCCAGTGGTTCGCGTCGCGCCTTGGAACACGACATCGCAGATTGTGCTGGGATAGCGATGATCATTCACGCGGTTCATAATCACTTCGCCAACTGCCATTTGGCCGGCCCGGGATTCACTCCGCGCCTCATAATAGATCGCCGTCGCGAGACAGTTCTTTTGGCGCAGCATATCTTCCGCGTCTGTCCGTTTTGGAATGTCCAAGGTCATCAGGCTGCTGATCGCGGCTTCATCGCGATCAAATGATGCATAAGGGCTGAGGGCCAAACCTGGATCGCGCTCGAAGGAGTATTCAACGGAGCGCAGCCAGTCTTGGTCTAAAAGCGCGGATTGCGCGTTCAGAACAGCCGTAATCTCAGTATCGCTCTGGCGGATCTCCGCCAGTTGCTCGCTACGATCGCGGAACTGGACCTCATCCTGCTGATCCGCATTCACATCTGCAATGACGGGCATGGCAAACACAAAAGCACCAAAGCAGCTTGCGCCGAGGACGCCTTGCACGGCCTTGCGGCGCTGACGCGCAGATGTCTGCGCCCGCCACCAGCGGCTGATACGCGCGGACACAGTCGCGCCCGTCATCGGGTTTTTATTGAAATCCGTCATCGTCTTCAAACATCCCACCAAGTCCGCGAGTGAATTCACCCTGCGAACCAAATCCTCTTCCCTTTTCAAGCAGCCTTCCCACGCCGCTATGGATTGTGAATTCTCAGCCTGTGCATATTTCCTGCCAGCCTAGAAAATCAATTCTATGCCGGGCTGATGTGCTCATATTTCTTATCGGTAAAGTCAGCTGAATTGCCGATGAACCCGCATGCGTCGGAGGCGCCGCATCGGTAACCTTCCGATTCCATTACAGATTCAGTACGCCCTCTTTCGCCGTTCATAATTCGTTAACATTGATTACCTGTTGCTTAATCGCAACACTTTTCAAGATCACAATTTATTTCGAAATCGAAACTAATTGCTCAATTTCAGCGGGCTTACGAGTCTTTAAGCACCGCATGCGCGGCGGCAAGCCGAGCAATTGGGACGCGATAGGGCGAACACGAGACATAGTTTAACCCAATCTCGTGGCAGAAGATCACGGAGGCGGGATCGCCGCCATGCTCACCGCAAATCCCCAGCTTGATGCCGGGCCGCGTCGCCCGGCCGCGCTCTGCAGCGGTGCGCACGAGCTCCCCGACCCCGTCTTGGTCAATCGTTACAAACGGGTCTTTCTCGTAAATGCCCTGTTCTTCATACGCGGTTAGGAACCGGCCAGCATCATCGCGCGAGATGCCGAGCGTGGTTTGCGTCAAATCATTTGTGCCAAACGAGAAAAACTCCGCTGATTCTGCGATCTGCCCGGCACGCAGAGCCGCGCGAGGCAATTCGATCATGGTTCCGACAAGATAGTCAACGCGGGTGCCTGTCTCGCCGAACACCGCTTTGGCGGCGGCATCCACGACGTCTTTTAAGACCTCCAGCTCTTTGCGTGTGCCGACTAAGGGAATCATAATCTCTGGCACGGGATCGGTCCCAGTTTCGGTGGCAACGGTCACCGCAGCCTCAAAAATCGCGCGCGCCTGCATGGCGTAAATCTCCGGATACGTGATCCCGAGCCGGCAGCCGCGATGCCCGAGCATCGGATTGCTTTCGTGCAATGCATCCGCTTGCGCTTTCAGGGCTTTGACGTCGATCCCAGATGTATCTGCAACCTCTTGCATTTCAGCATCCGTGTGCGGCATGAACTCATGTAAAGGCGGATCTAGAAGACGGATCGTACACGGCAGATCCCCCATGATGCGAAAGATTTCTTCGAAATCGGCGCGCTGGATAGGTAACAGTTTCTTAAGCGCTTGCTCGCGACCGTCTTTTGTGCCGGCCAGGATCATACTGCGCACAACGGGAATGCGTTCGGCATCAAAAAACATGTGCTCGGTTCGGCAGAGGCCTATGCCTTCCGCGCCAAAACTCTTAGCGACATTTACATCGATTGGGGTCTCAGCGTTGGTGCGCACGGCGAGTTTGCGAACCTTGTCTGCCCATCCCATCAAAACGCCAAAATCGCCCGACAGATCAGGTTGTTGCATCTCGACCTCGCCGAACAGGACTTCACCTTCTGCGCCGTCCACGGTGATCACGTCGCCCTTTTTGATCTCTCGATCACCAACGCGGAACACACCGGTCTCCGTGTCAATTTGCAGGGCGCCCGCGCCACACACGCAGGGACGGCCCATGCCGCGCGCCACGACCGCCGCGTGTGAGGTCATCCCGCCGCGGGCGGTAACAATGGCCCTAGCAGCGTGCATGCCGTGAATGTCCTCTGGGCTGGTTTCGACCCGCACCAAAATGACTGCGCGCCCGGCTTCCGCCAGATGCGCTGCTTCGTTGGAGTCAAACACGACCTGCCCCACCGCCGCCCCGGGACTCGCTGGAAGACCTTTTACAATGACATCCCGCATCGCTTCTGGGGAAATCGTTGGATGGAGCAATTGGTCGAGTTGCGCAGGTTCCAAGCGGAGCACCGCCTCTTCTTCGCTGATCACGCCTTCAGAAACCATATCGACGGCGATTTTGAGCGCCGCCGCCGCGGTCCGCTTTCCGGTCCGCGTTTGCAGCATATAAAGCGTGCCCTCTTCGACCGTGAACTCAATGTCCTGCATATCGCGATAATGCGCTTCGAGCCGGTCAGCGATGTCTGATAGCTGCTCATAAACGCTGGGCATGGCCGCTTCGAACGGGGCTTCTTCGGATTTCAACTCGTCGGCACGCGCCGCGCTCAAAGGCGCTGGTGTGCGGATGCCCGCAACCACATCCTCACCTTGTGCATTGATCAGATACTCACCGTAAAGGGTTTGCGCACCCGTGGAAGGATCGCGGGTGAACGCGACCCCCGTGGCCGATGTTTCGCCCATATTCCCGAACACCATCGACTGGACATTGACCGCTGTGCCCCATTCAGCCGGAATATCGTTGAGTTTGCGATAAAGAATTGCGCGATCATTCATCCACGAGCCGAACACAGCGCCAATCGCGCCCCACAATTGCTCATGCGGGTCTTCCGGAAAGGGTTTGCCAAGCTTGTCTCGGACGGCGTCTTTATATTGACCGACGATTGCTTTCCAATCCTCGGCCTCCATTTGTGTATCGAGATGATAGCCCTCATGGTCTTTATAATCGTCTAGAAGATACTCGAACGTGTCATGGCGAAGACCGAGAACAACGTTGGAGTACATCTGAATGAACCGGCGATAGCTGTCATACGCAAATCGGTCGCCCGCTTTCGCAGCGAGCCCTTGAACGGTGACCTCGGACAAGCCGAGATTGAGCACCGTGTCCATCATGCCGGGCATAGAGGCACGCGCGCCGGAGCGAACAGAAACAAGCAAAGGATTGGCCGCATCGCCAAACGTCTTGCCGGTTTTCGCTTCCAAGGCCTTGAGGGCGCCTTCAACCTGATCCGTCAGCCCGTCCGGATAAGACTCATTCAAGTCGTAATACGCGGTACAGACTTCGGTCGTCAGGGTAAATCCAGGCGGGACGGGAAGACCGAGGCTCGCCATCTCAGCGAGGTTCGCGCCTTTGCCGCCGAGCAGGTTTTTCAAGGCCGCGCTGCCATCAGAACTGCCGCCGCCGAACGAATACACCCATTTGGTCGTTACGCCTGCGCCATCACCCATCGTGTGTCCTCCGTCATGCTAAGCCACGCGTGTCTTCTGTGTCGTTAATGCAAGTCAAGCGCCACGGCTAGCAGTGAGAATCAAGGGTGAACTCTGTCTGATTGCGCTGTCACGCTGTAATCTCTGCGAAAATCACCGAGGACCGTCCAATTTTGGGAAAGCGGCGTTGCTGCACTGCAACATAATATAGCAGTCTGCAGACAGGATCGGCTGATTCAGCCGGCGATTTTGCTGAAATCGGCGACGCTCCCGATGGCTTCACGCATTAAGTTCAGCAAATTCAGACGGTTCTCTCGAATGATCGGATCATCATCATTGACCATGACGCTCTCTGGGCCGTCGAAAAAGGCGTCAACGGGCGCGCGGAGGGTCGACAAGGCAGTCATCGCAGCGGCGAAGTCCTCCTTTTTGAGCGCCGCGCTCGCCGCCTTGGTGCTTTTGGTAATGGCTTGGAACAGCGCCAACTCGGCCTTGGCGCTTAGCCGTTTTTCATCGACCGGGTCATCAAACGCGCGCTTCTCCTTTTTCTCTTCAGCCCGGAGAATGTTTGCTGCGCGCTTATAGCCTGCGAGCAGGTTCGCCCCATCTTCGCTGTCGAGGAAAGCGGCAAGCGCGTCCACCCGTTTGACGATCAGGACAAGATCATCCTCGCCCAGCGCGAAAACGGCATCGATCAGATCATGACGCTGGCCTTGATCGCGGAGATACTGCTTGAGGCGATCGGCGAAGAAGGCGAGGAGGTCCACATCTCGAGCCAATGAACCGGGCAATTTAGACGTTTTCTCACCCAATCTTGAGTAGGCATGATCCAACACTGGGTCGCTGAAATTCAACCATTTGTACAGTTCCGCACCAAACTTAGGCGGCAAAGTCGAATCTTCACCTCTTTGCGGGTTGGGCCCATCCAACTTCATATACCCCATGATTGTGTTGTCTTCCATCGCATGGATGACGGAACCTTCGAGAATATCAAACTCAGCTTTTGCAAGGTTCATTGCCCCATCATTGATAGCGGAGGTTAATTTCAACCGAACTTTATTCTCCAGCACAATCCGCACCACACCCAGCGCCGCACGTCTCAAAGCGAACGGATCTTTCGACCCGGTCGGCTTTTCATCAATCGCCCAAAAGCCCACCAGCGTATCAAGCTTGTCTGCGAGCGCGACGGCTATTCCAACCGGCTCAGTAGGAACGGCGTCGGAAGGCCCTTGCGGTTTGTAATGGTCGCGAATGGCGTCTGCCACGATCCGAATATCTTCCTCGCTCATCCCCACGAAAGTGGGGATCTCGTGCGACGGCTCAGAGACCCCCGCCTGCGCAGCGGGGAGCGGGTTTTCGATGCGTTCCAGCGCATAGTATCGGCCCATGACGCCTTGAAGCTCGGGAAACTCATAGACCATTTCCGAGACCAAATCGGCTTTCGCGAACCGCGCCGCCCGCTCGGCCAGATCCGGATCGGCACCGACTTTTGGCGCGAGTTCCCGGGCGAGCGCCGCCACCCGTTCGACTTTCTCGGCGATCGTTCCGAGCTCTTTCTTAAAGTCGATCTTAGCGAGCTTTGGCACCATCGCTTCAAGCCCAGTTTTCTTGTCATTTTCCCAGAAGAAACGCCCGTCTTCGAGCCGCGCGGAAAGCACTTTGCGATTGCCCACCGCAATCGCTTTGCCGCCATCTTTGGCCTCAATATTGGCCACGACCACAAAGTTCGGCGCCAGGGCGCCTGATTTCGGATCGCGCACAGCGAAATACTTCTGATGCGTGCGCATGGATAACTGGATGACTTCGGGCGGCAGCTCTAGAAATGCCGGATCCATCTCGCCTAGCAGCACGACGGGCCACTCAGCCAAGCCCACAAGCTCTTCCAAAAGGCCTCGATCGTCGACCAGTTCCAAACCGTGCGCAGCGCAAACCGCGAGCGCATCGGCCTCGATTTTTGCGCGTCGATCCTCACGGGTCAGCATAATATGCCCGGCACCGCCTAACTGCGCTTTATAATCGTCCAGACCTGTGATTTTGAACGGTCCGCGCCCATGCACGCGGTGACCTTCGGTCTTATCACCGCTCAAAATGCCATCCACCTCGAACGGTACAACCGCCCCGTCGAATAGGCAGACAAGGCCCTGCAAAGGCCGCACCCAACGCAGCTCGCCACGCCCGGTTCGCATCGACTTTGGCCAGTGAAAGCTCCGCAGAATGTCGGGCACGAGTTCGGCGATGATGTCAGGTGTCTTACGCCCTGGAACGGTCTTCGAGGCGACATAGACGTCGCCCTTTTTCGGATCGGAGCGAATCTCTGCTTGATCAATCGAGGTCAGCCCAGCACCGCGCAGAAACCCCGCAATCGCTGGTTCTGGCGCGCCGACCTTGGGGCCTTTGCGCTCTTCGATGACATCCTCCGAGCCCCCCGGCACCCCGCCAAAGGCGACAGCCAAGCGTCGCGGACCCGACATGGCAAACGCTGTCTCGAAAGATAAGCCCGCCCGTTGCAAACCTTGCTCCAACGCTCCGCGCAAATCCGCCTCGGCTTTTGCCTGCATCCGGGCGGGAATTTCCTCGCAGAAGATTTCTAGAAAGAGATCGGCCATATGAGCTTGAATAGGTCTTGGGGGTTCTGGGTCTAGGGCGAGCGCGCGGCCTAAATCGTTTGCAAATCCGTAACGGTGCGTGTGGTCGCCGCGCCATCACCGGTATTAATGACGCTCGACGGCTCGATCAGCATGATTTCGCATTCCGCATCTGCACCCGGCCGATGCTCGGTCCCGCGTGGAACGATAATAAACTCGCCCGCCTTCACGATTTCGATCCGGTCGCGAAAGGCCATCCGCATCTCTCCCCTCAAAACCAAGAACATTTCGTCTTCCTCAGCATGACAATGCCAATCGAAATCGCCTTTGATTTTGACCAAGCGGATGTCGGTATCATTCACCCGCCCCGCCAGTTTTGGCTGCCAGTGGGCTGAAAATTGTGCGAATTTCTCGTCGAGATTTACCGTCTTCATACCTCTGCTCGCTCCGTTTCTTGGCGCGCCCATTGCTCTGCCGCGCCGCGCGCCAAATCTCGCACGCGGCCAATAAAGGCTTGCCGCTCAGTGGGCGAGATCGCCCCGCGAGCATCAATCAAATTGAACACATGACTGGCTTTCAGCGCGAAATCGTAAGCTGGCAAGGGTTTTCCCGCCGCTCGAAGACGATCTGATTGGCTCTCACAATCGGCGAACCAGCGCTGCAACATTTCAATATCTGAGTGCTCAAAATTGAATGCCGATTGCTGGCGCTCATTCTCCACAAAGACATCGCCATAAGACAGCGGCGTCGCACTGTCAGGACTATTGAACGGCAGATCGTAAACATTATCCACCTCGAAGACATACATGGCAAGCCGCTCCAATCCGTAGGTGAGTTCGCCTGAAACGGGGAAAACATCCAAGCCGCCGACCTGTTGAAAATAGGTATACTGACTGACCTCCATGCCATCACACCAGACCTCCCATCCAAGTCCCCATGCACCAACGGTTGGGTTCTCCCAATCGTCTTCGACAAAGCGGATATCGTGAAGGCTGGGATCAATCCCAATCTCATAGAGCGAATTGAGATAAAGGTCCTGCAGGTTGCGCGGGTTTGGTTTCAGGATCACTTGATATTGATAATAATGCCCAAGACGATTTGGGTTTTCGCCATAGCGGGCATCGGCAGGGCGCCGTGACGGTTGCACATAAGCGGCGCGCCAGTCCTTTGGACCGAGCGCGCGCAACACCGTTGCGGGATGAAGTGTGCCTGCCCCGACCTCCATATCGTACGGCTGTAATATGGCGCAGCCCTGCCGCGCCCAGTAATCTTGAAGCCGCAAGATCAGGTCTTGAAAGGAATCCGGTTTTGCCTTGGCAATAGGGGCAGTCATAGCTTTCATCACCGCTTAAGGGTCCGCCGCATCGCCTACTCTGCTCTGGCGGCGGGAGCAAGCGCGCGTCTTGGTTTAATTCCAGTCGATCCCGTGCCCTGCCTCTTGCAGACCAATCGCCCACACTGTCCGAGCACCGCCCTTTTGCTCATACAGATAATGCGGTTCGAGCAAGCGAAGAGGCCCCGGTCGCAACCCTTTTCGGGCGCGCACCAGGATGCGTTTGGCCTCAGACCCCGGGTAGGAGTGGACAGGCAGAACTGTGATCTCGCCGGATTGTCGGTCGAGTACGGAGAGGATCCGCGCCAACTCTGCCGCGCGGTGAACCATCAAGAAAGTGCCTTTCGGACACAAGGCAAATAGCATCGCGTTTATCCAGCGCTTGAGAGGCACACTCTCTAAGTGCGCGCCGTGTTTGCCAGGACCAGGGTCTGGGTTCGCGCCCGGCTTAAAGAATGGCGGGTTGGAAAAGGCCAAATCAAATCGATTTTGCCACGCCTGATCGATCTCAGCCACATTGCCAGTGACAATTTGGGCGCGCGCGGAGAAGTTGTTTTCAACGATGCCGCGGCGGGCGAGGTCTGCCATCTCCAGATCGCGCTCCAGCCCGGTGATTTGCATCTTTGAAGCGCGCGCCAGTGCTGGCAACATGGCGCCACCAGCGCCGCATCCTAGATCCAGCGCGTGCCCTGGCGAGGACTCATCCAATGCGGCGGCAAGCAGCACGCTATCTGTCCCGGCGCGAAAGCCTTGTTTGGGCTGAAAAACGCGCACCCGCCCGCTCAGAAATGCATCGCAGGTGACCTCGCTCACGCATCTTTCTCCACATCCCGCAAGATGTATCGCGCCCGCTCCGCAAGGTCCTCACGCACCGTGATGCGGATCGGCACCATCGGGCCACGCCCGTCAATCATTGCCGTATGTTCGTCTAGAACGAAGGGTTCGATCCCTTCTTCACTCAGCAGATGCCGGATATAAGACAGTTTCACCAAATCATTGGTGCGAAACACTTCTTCCATACCCTTACTCCAAATTCTGCATGCGGTGGCATACCGCAGCTGTCAGCCGTCACTTTTGCGTTAAATCTATGGATTGTGTAGGAAAAGTGAAATAGGACAGCGGCGTGACTGCACAAACCCAATCCCCAACTGCCTCTGAGATCGACCATACAATTGCACGAATGCAAGCAATGTTGGCGCATGATCTCGCCGCAACCGAAACGCTTTTAATGGAGCGCGCCACCAGTCCGGTGGACGTGATTCCGGATCTATCTGGCTATATCGTGTCCGCCGGTGGTAAACGTTTACGGCCGATGATCACGCTTGTCGCTGCGCATATTTGCGGCGGCGCAAATGCTGGCACCCATGCTCTGGCGACCGCGGTTGAGTTCATCCATACGGCCACGCTACTCCATGATGATGTGGTCGATGATAGCGATTTGCGGCGCGGCAAAGCGGCGGCCAAAAACGTCTGGGGCAATAATGCGTCCATCCTGGTTGGTGATTTCTTATTTGCACGCGCCTTCACGCTGATGGTCGAAACCGGCAGCCTTGAGATCCTGCGGATCCTGTCCAATGCCGCGTCGATTATTGCCGAAGGCGAAGTACACCAACTTGCCGCCGCAAATCGCGTTGATTTGCCGACAGAAGAGTATCTCGAAATCATTGTTGCAAAAACCGCAGCTTTGTTTGAGGCGGCAGCGCAAGCGGGTGCGCTCTCAGCGGGTCCAAATGGCGCAGCGCATGCGACAGCCCTCGCAGCCTATGGCAAAAATCTCGGTCTGGCCTTCCAAATCGTCGATGATGTGCTCGACTATGGGGGGACGACATCGGTCATTGGGAAGGCCGTTGGGGATGATTTTCGCGAAGGCAAAACGACCCTTCCGGTCATCATTGCCAGACGCCGGGGGACGGCTCAGGATCTAGACTTCTGGGATCGCGCGATGAACGTTGATCATCAGACCGAAGGCGACCTTGCCCATGCTATCCATCTCATCCGCTCAACGGGCGCTGCGGATGCAACGGTCGCTGAGGCGCGTGCTTATGCCGATTTGGCCAAAGCATCGCTGCGACCCCTTCCCAGCAATCAATGGACGCAAGTTCTGATCGATCTGGCTGACTTCTGCGTCAGCCGCTTGCGATGATAAATCCTGGCCGTGGCAACAATTAATGCGCATTCTTTTACTTGCCTGAAACCTCAGTCGCTGAGACAGTAGTGGCATGTGGCGCGGTTTGGTTCTTTTTCTGTCTTTCTCGGCGCTCGGTGCATGTGTGTCGGGAGCAAAACAGGACTCGCCGAGTCTTCTTGCGCAGGCCGAATCTGCCGCGAAACTGCGTTCGGAAATCGAAACCCTCAGCACCTATGCGGTTGCGAAATATGCTGGCCTAACCGAGGATCCCGAAACCGCAGCACGCAATTATTCGCGCTTGTTGCGAACCGTGAAGGACGACCCCTGGGTGGCTGAGCAAGCCGTGTTTGCGGTGTTGCGGATCGGCGAAGTCGAGCGCGCAATCACGCTCGCCGAACGTCTGCCGCGAAGCACGATCCAAGAGACGGAATTGCCGCGCCTTTTGCTCGCTGTCGATGCCGTCAAAGAGGAAAACACGCAAGTCGCGCTCTCGTACCTGACAACGCCGTGGCGCAATGATTACCATGCTATGCTCGCCCGCAGCCTTGCCGCCTGGACTGTCCTTGAAACGGATCCACAGGCGGCAATTCGGCTCCAGCAACAGTCTGGCGGGACGGACGGGCTTTACGCGCTGATGGGCCAGACGCTGGCCGCCATCATGAAAGTGAACATTGGCGATACGGACGGCGCCCGGTCCGATTTCGACACGCTTTGGCAAATCAACTCGCGCATGGCCGTTGGCGTCGAAGCCGAGGCGCGCCTGCTGGCCTTGGCCGGTCAAGAAGAGACGGCGCTCCAACGTTTGAAAGCCTTCCGCAATGATGTAGGCAGGCATCCGGCTCTTTTGGCGCTCGCCAACGAAATCGAAAGCGGGCGGGTGGCGCAACCTGCTGCCCTAACGGCCGCCGAAGGCACAGCACTTGCCTTCTATATCGCAACCGCTCCGCAAGCGTCGCAAGGCTATGGTGATGCTGCCACCGCATACTTTGCGCTGGCGGTTTATCTCGATCCGACACTTGATGCCGCCAAAGCGCTCTGGGCGGATGCGCTCGACCGCGCCAATCGCCGCGATGACGCGATCGCGCTCTTACGCACAATTCCAGACGATTCGGTGCACCATACCAGTGCGCAGGGACAATTGGCGTGGGCGCTGCGCCGTGAAGGCCGCGATGAAGAAGCGCTGGCAACCGCGCGTGCGACGCTGGCGCAAACGGAAAACCGCAATATTCGCATTCAGCTTGCAGATCTCCTCCAATCGCTCGGTCGGGATGGCGAGGCAGAAAAGATCTTCACGCAAGTCATCGAAGCCGACGAAGCGATCGGCGAATATGATTGGCGGATTTACTTCGCCCGCGGCGGCGCGCGTGAGCGCCTTGGAGAATGGCCGCCCGCTGAGAATGACTTGAAAACGGCCATGAGCCTTAATCCGGATGATCCGTCGATCATGAATTATCTCGGCTATAGCTGGATCGATCGTGGCATTCATCTTAACAAAGGCCTCGACCTCATCGAGAAGGCCTTACGCGAAGACCCAGACAATGGCGCGATCACGGACAGCCTTGGTTGGGCACACTATAAACTTGGAAATTATGAACGGGCGATATTCTATTTGGAGCGCGCTACGGTTCTGGTCCCAGATATGGCAGAGGTGCTCGATCATCTCGGCGATGCTTACTGGCAAGTCGGGCGCTTCAAAGAAGCCGGTTTCCAATGGGAGCGGGCCTTGAAATATGCGGTCGATGAGAGCGAAAAAGAGGCCATCCGCAAAAAGCTGGATGGCAGGATCCCGCTCTTACAAGCCGTCAGTGATGAGAGCACTCCGGCCTATCCATGACGCCCTTAAAAGACGTTGCGCCGGCGAAGATCAATCTCTCTTTGCATGTCGGCCCCCCGAAGCCTAATGGGCGGCACGAATTGGTTTCATTGGTGACTTTTTCCGACCCAGAGACCGCCGATTGGCTGGTCGCGGAGCCAGCCTCGCATTTTAGCCTCGCTGTTGACGGGCCATTTGCGAAAGACTCCGGCCCAGCCAAAGACAATTTGGTCTTAAAAGCTGCCCGCGCCATGAACGATGCGCTGGAAGGCAATGCGCCGCCCCTAGCGTTTCGATTGAAAAAGCGATTGCCTTGCGCTGCCGGGATTGGCGGCGGCTCAGCGGATGCAGGGGCGGCCCTGCGCTTGATCGTGCGCGCGCATGGCGGAGACGAGGTTCAGAGAATGGCCGAAGCGGTCGCCCCGCTGCTGGGCGGAGACGTGCTGGCATGTTTTCGCAACTTCCCTGGTTTTATGAGCGGTGAAGGCGAGTTATTTGAGCCTGTGCTCAGCATCCCGCAACTGCCCGCCATTTTGGTCAATCCCGGCGTGGTCTGCGCAACCGGGCCTGTATTCAAGGCTTACGATCCAGACGCGCCCACAGAAGTCCCAGACCATCCACCGCTGCCTGACAATCGCACAGCAGCGCCAGCATTTGTGCGCTGGCTCAGCGAGACAACTCAGAACAGTTTAGAACCCGCCGCGACACGGTTACATCCAGAGATCCAAATCACGCTGGACGCGCTGACCGCACTCCATGGGGTAAAGCTCGTACGGATGAGCGGATCAGGCGCAACCTGCTTTGCCATTTTCGAGCACCTGGATGTGGCGGAGGCGGGGGCGCTGCAGATCTCTGAACAGCATCCAAGCTGGTGGGTGCGCCCCGTCATGCTCGGCGCACAGTGATGACCTTAGCGACTCTCATCGCAGGGCTCATATCGGCATCCATAAGCTTTGTAGCAGGCTTACTCTTCTGCATCTGGGTGATGCGTCTTGGGGTCGACGATGCACCAGATGGCGTGCGCAAAACCCAGTCTTTCGCCGTCCCACGTCTGGGCGGTGTCGCGATCCTACTCGGCGCCTTGGTCGGGAGTGCGGTTTTAAGCTTGCTGGTTCAACCCCCAATGCGATCTTTCATATCAGAGACTTTGGCGAGCCCGCTCAATGACGGGCGCGAGCTCAGTCTCGCCTTGGCATTTACGCTGATCGCGTTTTGCGTCGGTCTTTGGGACGATATTAGAGGTTTGGGCACGCCGCTTAAGCTCTGCATTCTCGCAAGCGTGGGGGGCGTTGCAGCCAGCCTTGGATTGATCCCCGAGGCCCTCTCGTCGCCCTTTGGTCAAATAACCACATTGCCGATCTTGGTCCTTGGCAGCGCCGCTTGGCTGCTCGTGTTCACCAATGCGACAAATTTCATGGACGGCGCCAATGGCCTCGCCATCGGATCGGTCGCGATTATGCTCATCGGCCTTGCGGCGACAGGTTGGATCGTGGGGGATTGGGACTCCGCAATGCCTTGGTTTCCGCTGTTCGGCGCGATTAGCGCCTTTCTGGTGCACAATCTACGCGGAAAGCTCTATGCGGGAGACGCAGGCGCGCTCGGCTTGGGCGGGCTGTTTGCGAGTTTCGCGCTGATCTCTGGATTGAATGTTTGGACGGTGGCCACCCTCGCCCTGCCCTTTTTAGTTGATGTATTGCTGACGCTGGTTTGGCGCGCAAAACACGGGCGCAATTGGTTGCAAGCGCATCTCGATCACGCCTATCAGCGTTTGATCGCAAGCGGCTGGAGCCACGGTGAAACAGCTTTTCTTTATTGGGGCCTTTCGACCACAGCCGCGACCCTGGCCTTGATTGCGGCGCTTGCCGGAGGCGCCGCACCCTTTATTGTCTTTTGGACCTTAACGCTCGCTGGCAGCATGATCTGGATCCGGCATCGACGGACCCCCCATGAGGGCGATCTCAGCGGCTAATCCATCCGGCCCAAATGTCTTGGCCTGCATGTTCGGGCGGCATGTCCAGGCCACCGGTATCAGCAAAATACTCATCGCAGCTCCGGCAATCATGGCCTGAACCGCACCCTGCCCGGTTAGATTGGTCAAGCCAATATAGACTAAGAATAACCCTAACAACGCGCCCAATCCGCCTAGAATGAACAGCGCCAAGCGCCATGGCGGCGAATATCCATATTCGATTTCGAGATCCGCATTCACCTGCATCAGCGACGCGGCAATCGCGACAATCAACGCGAGAAACTCGTCCCGCGCCCCGCCATTGTCAGTATACTCGACTTTCGTGGTCGATGTCTCAGTGTGCAAGTGCAACCAAGCGCTGCGCGTGCCGCGATAGGTTACTGTGTTCCAGCTTGCAGCGGTAACATCGGCGAGCTTCAAAGCCCTCTGCGCGCCGCGGCGCATTAAGTGATGGTCTTTTATCGCCCACGTTTGAACCTTGCGAATGGGCGCCGGTTTGAAACTATATTCCCGCATCGGCGCCCCGTGGCTTACATGTTCGGATAAGCGGGTCCGCCGCCACCTTCCGGCGTGACCCAATTGATGTTTTGGTTGGGGTCTTTGATATCGCAGGTTTTGCAGTGAATACAGTTCTGCGAATTGATCTGAAAGCGCGGCGGTTGCCCGTCCTCTTCGACCCACTCGTAAACCCCCGCAGGACAATACCGCTGAGACGGACCGCTAAAAATGTCGAACTCCGACGCTTTTTGCAGACCGAGGTCTTCGACTTTCAAATGCTTTGGTTGATCTTCTGCATGATAGGTATTTGTGAACGAGACATTGGTCAGCTTGTCGAAGCTTAAGACGCCGTCGGGTTTAGGATATTCGATTGGTTTGCATTTGTCCGCTGGCTTCAAATACTCGTGGTCCGCTTTGCCATGCTTTAATTGCGGGATGTAGCCAAAACCAACCAGATAACGCATCCACATATCTGGCATACCGAGCATCGCGCCTGGCATGGTGCCGAAACGACCCATGAGTGGTTTAACGTTTCGCACCCGTGCAAGGTCGGTCCAAACCCAACTGTTCCGCACCGCTTGGTCATAGGTCGCCAGTTCGTCTGAAACCCGACCGGCTTGGATCGCCGCCACCGCTTCTTCCGCCGCCAGCATGCCGGTTTTCATCGCATTATGGGTGCCTTTGATTCGCGGCAAATTGACAAAGCCCGCCGAACATCCAATCAGCGCGCCACCGGGAAAAGCGAGCTTGGGGATCGACTGGATTCCACCAGAGGTAATGGCCCGCGCACCATACGCTTCGCGTTTCCCACCCTGGAGAAACTTTGCGATCTCATTGTGATGTTTGTACTGCTGAAACTCATCATAAGGCGACAAATGCGGGTTTTTATAATTGAGGTGAACCACGTAACCGACCGAGACGTAATTCTCTCCGCCCTCGGAGAAGTGGTACAGAAAACCGCCGCCACTGCCATCTTTCTCTTTCACCGGCCAACCAAATGTGTGTTGGACATAGCCTGAGTTGAACTCAGGGTGATCGGCAGGAACTTTCCAGACTTCTTTGAGACCAATCCCGTATTTTTGCGGATCGCAATCCGCCTCAAGATCGAACTTAGCTTTAACGTCCTTGGTCAGCGACCCGCGCGCCCCTTCGGCAAAGAACACATACTTGCCAAGCAGTTCCATGCCCGGTTCAAAATCGGGCTTGTGGCTGCCATCTTCAGCAATCCCCATGACACCCGCGACGACACCGCGCACTTCGCCATTTTCGCCATAGACCACTTCCGAGGCCGCGAAGCCGGGAAACACTTGCACTTCGAGCTCTTCGGCGCGTTCGCCGAGCCAGCGACAAACATTGGCGAGCGAGCCGATATAACAGCCATGATTGTGCATGAAGGGCGGGAACGCGAATGTCGGCATGCCGAGAGACCCATTTGGTCCCAGCAATTTGTATTTGTCGGATTTCACTTCTGTGCGGATCGGGCGATCATCGCGGTCACGCCAATCTGGGATCAGCTCATCTAGGGCTTTCGGGTCCAATACCAGGCCCGAAAGAATGTGCGCCCCGATTTCGCCCCCTTTTTCCAGAACGACAACTTCAAGCTCTTCGCCTGCTTCATTTGCGAGCTGCTTGGCGCGAATCGCGGCCGCGAGCCCAGCCGGGCCGCCTCCAACAATTACCAGGTCGAATTCCATAGATTCGCGTTCGCTCATCACTCTCTCCTCACAAGACGGCGCCCGGACTTGCGCACCCTCTAGGTATATTCCACTATCTGACCTCTTCTTTAGCCAAAGTTTACAAGGTCTCAATGCACCAAAATGCCTCTGCCGCAGCGTTAAAGGCCCTCAGCGATTGGTGGGAGGATATGGGCGTTGACGTCGATCAGGCCGAAATCGCAGCGGCGATGAAAACGGGAGAGAATTCGCTCATCCCCGCGAAGGCGGGGATCTCGCACCATCAGGCCCCACCTCAAAACGCACCAGATTCCCGCCTTCGCGGGAATGAACGAACTTCAGCGCGTTCCCAGAACGCAAAATCCCTGCAAGACTGGATTGCGGAAGCTGAGCGTCTCGCGGCAAGCGCCGACTCGCTTGAGGCGCTAAAGGCCGCGATTGAGGGCTTTGAAGGCTGCCCACTCAAACAATTGTGCGAAAAAACAGTGGTCTATGATGGTACACCCGGCGCACCTGTCATGGTGCTGGGCGAAGGTCCAGGCGGGCAGGAAGACCAAGTCGGCCTCCCCTTTGTTGGCAAAGCCGGTCAGCTCTTGGATAAAATGCTGGCCGCGATCACCTTGGATCGAAAAACCAATGCGTTTATTTCCAATGTCAATTATTGGCGCCCGCCCGGAAATCGAAACCCAGAAGCCGATGAACTCGCCGTCTGCCGCCCATTTGTCGACCGTATGATCGATCTTGCCCAGCCCAAACTCATTATCGCGACCGGCGGTGTTGCTGCAAAATCGCTGCTCGACACCAAAACCGGAATAATGCGATTGCGCGGATCGGAACGTCCGTTTGAAACGCCTGCGGGCACACGCGTTGCACTCGTCCCGATGTTTCATCCCGCTTACTTATTGCGACGTCCACAAGACAAAAGCCGCGCTTGGCGGGATTTGCTCCTCGTGCAGGCGCGGCTTCGCGAAATGGGTGTTGCCCCGTAAATGCCTGCGCCCCTGACGATTGTCATTCCCGCCTACAATGCCGAAGCGGTTCTGCCGCTATGCCTGAGCTCATTGTTGCCAGGTTTGGAGACCAGCTTGATCCGCGAGGTGATTCTGGTCGACGGCGGCAGCACGGATCAGACCATACGCATCGCAGAAGGAACTGGAGCGACGGTCCTGCGCAGTCCGGTGAAACAACGCGCGGCGCAATTGCGACTTGGTTTTGACCACGCGCGCGGCAAATGGGTCCTCTTTCTGCACGCAGACACAGCTTTGTCGCGCGACTGGGCCGAGCGCGCGCAAGCGCATCTTGCGACACGACCCGATCAGGCCGCCGCATTCACACTGGCCTATCGCTCTGACGCACCCATGGCCAAAGTCGTGGCCCGCCGCGCCAATTGGCGCGCCCGCGTCCTTGCTCTGCCGTATGGAGATCAGGGTCTGCTGATCTCGCGCGATCTCTATATGCACGTCGGCGGCTACGCGGACATACCGTTTATGGAAGATGTGCACTTGGTCCGGCGGCTCGGCAAAAAACGCCTCACGCTGCTCTCTGCCGAGGCGCGCACGGATGCGGCAAAATATGAACGCGATGGCTGGCGCAAGCGCAGCTGGCAGAATGCGCTTTTGATCACACGATATTTGCTTGGTGCACCGCCAGAAAAACTGGCTAAAAGCTATCGGTGACGACGAAAGCGGGGATTAGAGGGCAAGTCAATGTCTTTAGATGCGAGCTGGGACGAGGAATTGGAATCTGGTTACATTTATCTTCCGGATCATCCAGGCGCCGGGACGCCGGGTTGCGTCGAGCGATCAATTGACGTCTTCGCCTTGGATGAAACCCTACGCGGCGCGCAGATCATTTTAGACATTGATGCTCAGAACCGCGTCATCGGAATCGAGGTCGTAAAATGAATCGCGCGCAAGTGTTGATCTATGCCAAACCGCCGCGCATCGGTCTGTCTAAGACCCGACTGGCGGAAACGCTCGGCTCAGCCGTTAAAGCCCGGCGTATCGCCTCCGCCATACAGGCCAAAACCGTCCGTGCCGCGCTCCAAGGGGCCTGGAAGACGATCCTTTACACCACCCCGGATAAAATGCTGCGCGGCACGGCCAGCGATCTGTGGCCAGGCCATTTGGAACGCCGCAGCCAAGGTTCTGGCACGCTCACCCAGCGCTTGAATAAGGGGCTTAGGGAAGCCCTGTGCGGACCGGTTTTGTTTATTGGCAGCGACGCGCCGGACATCTCACCCGCACTGATCAGGCGCGCTGTGCGCGACCTCGGCCGTCATGACGCGGTGTTCGGACCCGCTCGTGATGGCGGGTTTTGGCTATTTGGGATCCACAAAACAGCGCGCACGAGAACACCCTTCGAGCATGTCCGTTGGTCTGGCCCACATGCCATGGAGGATGTCTGGGCAAATTTGCCCGTCTCTGCCTCCGTCGCTGTGCTGCCCCAACTCATCGATATTGACGACGCCAAAGACTGGGCCGTATGGCGCGGCCAACACGATGAGGAGACACAGCCGCATCCCATCAGCAAAGACCCTCAGAAAAAGGGCTTCCTTGCGCGTTTGCTAGGAACCGATTAGCGCCCGCACCAATCAGGTTTGTCGGCCAGCGCGCGCCGACCGCGATGCGGCCACGCTTCTAGGTGGCCCGCCTGGATGCCAGCTTGCGCGACATCGACTCCGTTCGCGGACAATGTGATCACTTCGCGCTCATAGCGATCAGGCCCATTCGATCCGGTGATCACGAGCTCCGCATCACGGGTTAGGTCCACCATAAAGGCTTTGGCATCGAAGCCGAGCTCACGTTCTGACTCGCATTTCGCGCCGCCGCGGGCGCCAACACCGCCGGTTTCCGGGGCATCGACGTTTGCAAGACGAAACTTCATGCCGTCTAGCCGACCGCTATCACCATCTGACCAATAAATGGATTGCGATGGCGTTGCGGAGAGAGACCGCACCACAGGCTCGGAGCAAGCTGCGAGCGACACAAACATGAGTAGTAAATATCTTTTCACACGCTGTAATTGTAACGATTCGCAGCCGCGCGGGAGATCAAAACCCCTCGTACCGGTTTATTCTGAGATCCGCCGGATATCCTTCCTGGCGGTTTGGAAGGCCATTCCGCCAAGCACGAGCGGGATCAACGCCTCTGGGCGCCCGCCAAGGGCGAGCGGCAATCCGACCGCAAACACCATGACGGTGCCAATCAAAAGACAAGC
>JBCCXW010000011.1:0-37386 GCA_039191105.1 Pseudomonadota bacterium | reverse complement strand
TGGGCTACAAACCGCCTGCACCGAGAACTATCTTGCCCGCGACCTTCATGCCGCCTTATAGGTTGGAGGCGGCATGAACGCCGCTACAAACCAACCGTCGATCCTAACATTACGATTGGGCCAGTCAGATCAGGTAGGCCACGCTTGGGACGTTACAGTAGCAGAAATATCGTTTGGCCGTTGGCTCGCTATGGTAACGAAAACGCCAAACTTTCTGCCTTCTTTGATGATTTCCTCAAACGTCTCCAGTCGATAGTCCTTCCAACTTTCCGATTCCCTAAAAGACTCCGTCGAAAGAATATTGTGAGCCTCGTCGATAACGATGCTTAGTGTTTTTCCTGTGCCGCGTTTCTTATGTTCGTGATAAATTTTTCTACTCAGCAACAGGGGTATCGTCTTCTTCATTTCCAAGTTTGTGTCGTGCAGGTCGATTACAACAACGTTGGCGCTGAATAAGTCGCCTTTGTTCGCCGGGTCAAATATCTTGCGGATATCACCTTGCTTACCGTTCAACTTATTGATCACAGGCGCGATATGCTCGTTCTGCGCCCTGTTGGAAAGCACATCGTAAATAAGCTGGATGTAACAAAATGATATGAAATCGTGGATGATGTCGTTTTTGAATTCAAACTTATCAACGAGCTTATATACAATCGTCTCGTTGATTTTCTCCGGTTTTGTTTTCAAATAATCCGTACCCAGCGTGAATTCGTGGTTCTTGTTATTCCAATCCAAGTCTGCTGCGATCTCAATGGGATCGCCTTTATCATCTACCTCGGGTAGCAAACGCCTGAGATAATCCAAAAGTAGATCAGCACGCACTTTATCCGACATCTGGAGAATTTTTTTGATTTGTTGGCGCAGCACACTGCGTGTGTGATCAATCGGGTTTTCGCCTTCGTGTATTCGGTTATGCAGACGAAGTGCTCGTTTCAAAAATGGTTTTTGGGTTTTTTCCGTTGCATCAGAGAGAATGGAAATCATCTCAATATCGAGCAAACCGGTGTCTGCCAGAGGGATTTTATCCCCCTTCTCATTCGCAGTGGAGAGACTGTACGTAGTCTTGTTGGCTGTGAGGCAGTTTATCCCTGAGTACTCGCCGTTGAAATCAAAGAGGAGAATGCGACAGTTTTCTCGAAACGCCGCGATATTTCGCTTCTCCATCGCTTCGATAAATTCCTGATATAAGATCGCCAGCGTGTTAGACTTACCACTTCCCGTGTTGCCAAAGATCGCAATATGGCTGTTCATGAGACCATCTACCGGCAGCGAAATATCGTATCCTTCGTAGTCAGACTTTGCGATGTTGAGACCAATGGCGTTTTCATCAACGAGACTGTGGACTTGGTGAACTTTTTCCTTCGTTAGAAGGAACGCTTCATTGCCGACCAAGGGAAGTTCCTTGGTTCCGCCCATAAAAGTGCCACAACGCTGCAAATAGCCAACCAATGAAACCCTAAGCGTTCGCGTACCCGAGAGGTCTCGGTACCTTGGATCACGATCCAAAAAGGGTTGTTGTGCCGTCTCGCCATCAACTTTGCCAATCAGACCTAAGAATCCTTTCTGGATTTCGATGTAGCTGCCAACTGCTGTATTTCTGAGAATGTCACCTTCAAAAAAAAGTTCCGAGAGATTCTTATCCCGATCTACGGTTACCAGAATGCTGCGCCCTTCAACCGCGGTAACTTCGCCCACCCTAAGGACCGCTTGCTCTAGCAATCGTCGATCACTCAACCGCCTCTCCCTCTGAAGCGATCGCGGCACCCAAAATATTTGTGAGGGCTTCGAAATCGATAACTTCATTTTCCGGTGGCGCTACTACGATGATATTTCGCGTACTCTCAAAAATCTCTTCGTACCAGGCGACTGCATCAGCGTTAAATGCGAAAACAATCATCTGAGATGTTGGGTTCCGAAGCGCCCTCAAGGTCACTTCGCGCAAATGTTTGTCACAGAAGGAAAAACCAAAAGCGACCAGGATCGCATTTTCAGCTTCTAGGCTGTTCGCGTAAAGACGCAGTAGGTCGTAATAGGTGCGGTCCATTACCGTAGAGCCATGCTTCTTGGCAGTCGGCAAAACTAAAGCGCGTTTGCTTAAGCTGTTTTCGACCTGCTCTACATCAAATTCTCCCGTAAGATCGATTTTCTCGATGTTTTTCGTCGTATAGCGAATTCCCGTGTTGGTCTTGCGCCATGTCAACGAGCCGTGCAGCTTTATTAGGTTTATGGATGGGACTTCGGCTTGCCGTGTATAAACGGCGCCCGAACGGTATGTGCGATCAAAATATCGCTCAGGCGCGAATTTGAAATTCCCACTCTGTGACGACGTTCGGTCAAAACCATCGTTCAATATTATCGAAGCCGCGCGCCCAGCAGCCTCCTCGAAAAACGTATCGTAGTTTGTTGTAAAGATGTTCGCCTGCCTTGGCAGCAGGTTACTTTTTCGGCGGAATAATATTTGGTCGAGCGTCAGAAGAAAGTCGCTGTAGTGCTTCAGCGTTTGTTTCCAATCGCCGGCCTCGGAGCCCATGGTCATTACCTGGTTATCAAATTCAATTCCTTGAACGAAATCCAGCGCCAGGACGTTTGCCTCGGTCGAATTGCCTGCATCAAGTAGCTTATCAAGTTCGCTCTCAATATTCCCCGCGAGAGCGATGGCGGGGTAAGACGCTCCTGAACCAATCACAAAGTTTAGATTTCCAGACTGCAGATAGTAAACCAGCGGCCCAGCAACATCGACACTAGATAGTACTTTTGCCAACTGAACCCCGCCACGTGTTAGAAAACAGAAATCTCAACTCAAGGATAAACATAGAGTCGGACTTTATTTCGTAGTGTTGTCACGAATGACACTCAAGTGTCGGCTTCAATTTTTCAGTAAGGATAATAGCTCAGCTAAGATCAAACTCTATGCTCATTCTGACGACGCCCAATCTTCCAATGGACAAAAGGTCACCGAACACTAGACGTCATTTTTTGAGGTTAGCGAGTCTCGCTGACCGCCAAAAGCAATGCTTTGAGTTGATCTAGGTTTAAGTGGCGCGAACCATATCGCTCGTGAGAAGACCCACGCGAGTGTCCCAGAATATACTTAGCTTCAGCTTCTGTTGCTCCAGTGAAACGAAGCCGATCTGCCATCCAATGTCGCAAGCTATAGACCGATTGTTTTTCTCCCAGGACAACTGCGTTCTTGAGCTGCTTATTCAACGCTGCACCAACGGAAACCGGATTGCACTTCCGCTCCCGGCTTTTAGCTTTCAATCCGCGAACATCATTTGCTCTGATCCAGACGTGAGGAATGTCAGCGTCCAGAATGATGTCTTCAGCTGCTAGTCCACCAACCTCTGCAGGACCCGCGCCGGTGGTAATAATCAACCAGAACACAGCTTTGTTGAAGTCGGTCATGCTATTGGTGGTGCGTAGGAAGTCAGACAGCTTTTCAACCTGCGCATCGTTCAACGGCAGACGGTCTTCAGCGGTATGCCCTGGACCGGCCTCCTTGACTGAACCTTCAAATGGGTTGTTTCGCTGGATGTCGTGGTCGCGGTAATAATGATTGACCATCGTCGTAAGCGCTCCAAGGCGACGCCTGAGGGTTCCAGATGAGTGGCCGCGTTGTTTATACTTGTCGATGAATTCTAGGACGTCGCGACGTAGAATACGCATCACATCCAAGTCACCCATAATCTCCACGAAATGACGAACCACGAGTTCACGATGCTTCTCGGACTTCACTGGATGACGTTCTTTGGCATATTCATAGATCAGAGAAAGTGGCTTTTCACCGAGTAACACTTGACGTTCTGTTGCAGTTCCAAAACGCCGGTAGACGTCAGTTTGATCGCCGAACTTGCTTTGCAATTCACCTAGTCCGCCAACTTCCGCCGCTGCGCGGATTATCACATCCGTTTCAAGCGCAGTTTCGAACCCAAGACGGCTTTGTTCATCATCTGTCGCCAACCTGTTTACCGTGCGCCTAGCGATACGGATATCACCATCCGTTTGCTTGGTTAGCTTCTCGGCCTGCCGCTCTGCTTCCCATGGCTTCATATAGGACATGCAGCCAAGAGTGCGCTTCCACTCTCTGCGACCAAGCTCTTTTTGCAACTCAACCGGTACCGCACGACGAAAATAGAACTTCCCGTCACGGTCGTATAGGTGGTTCGATCTACCTTCTAAGCGTCTCATCACTGTACCAATTTGTACCAGAATTGTACCAAGCGTCAGGGATAAACCCTAATAACTACAGGGAATTCAGCAAGATAGGTGCCAGGAAATGGTGCCCCCACACGGACTCGAACCGCGGACCTACGGATTACAAATCCGTTGCTCTACCAGCTGAGCTATAGGGGCACTGGCGGGTGATTTATAATGCTGTCCGGCAAAGCGCAAGGCGTCATGACAAGATCATGCAGTTGCCACATTTGATCCACGAACCGGCACGTTTTCGCCGCCTCACGCGGGTCTCTTAAGCGCAGCGAGACTGGAGCTGGCGATGAAAACAACCCTTCTAACCTGCCTCATCAGCGTCGCCGCCGGGGCCGCCATAGCGCAGCCTTTGCCCGCGCCGCCAACCGCAATTTACACGCCGACGCCGCAGGTTTCGTGCGCGCAGGAGACGATCAATATCTATTTTGCGACGGGCGAGAGTGCGCTGACACCTGCCTCTTACGGGCTGCTCGAAGCGACCAAGGCGCGGCTCCGGGGCTGCATTCTCAGCCATGTCGCTTTGCGCGCGAGCGTGGCGGATGCGGTTGATTTACAAGCCAGCAAAACGCTTGGCAGCGCGCGCCTATCATCCGTGATCGCTGCACTGGAAGCGCATGATCTTGCTGGCGCCGACCTCCAGACAGCGCCAATCGCCGTGAACGCTCCGCCTTCGGTACAATGGCCGACGGATCGACAGGTCGAAGTGACTTTCACCGCTTGGGCCCCGGAGATCGGCTAGGGATCCACCCCGTTCCCTCCCACTTGCTCCTCTTACTCACGTCGGAGCAATACCTCGCCTCGGATCGCTTTTGTGATCCGGGGCGTTTGTTTTTTGCGCAGCCCGCAGCGCTTAGTCGAAGAAAGACAAAACAGCCGCCCCCGCAACAAAGCTTGCCAGGACATGCCCCCCATCCACCAGCAGGCCCGTCAAAGTCCCAAAAGGTGTATAGACCGGATCATAGGCCATGAGCGGCAGCCCTACCAAAACACCGACACCAACGGCTAGGGCAATCGCGTCGGTACGCGTTTTGGTGCCGCTCTTGTGGATCAACCAACCGAGGCCAAGGCTCAAAACGATGGAGACAACAAAGCCCGAAAGCAGCACCATTGGCTCGGGTTCACCGCTATAGTCGACGGTTTGCAACCCATCGGCCGTCAGCCATTGCAGCGTGGTTTTTGCCTCATCCCCAAAAAACATACCATTCGATTGCATCCAGGGCTCTGTGAATAAGATCCCGTACCAGATGAAGCCAACAAAATAGATTGCGACGCCTCCGAGCAAGGCACCTAAGAGATTGACCCCTGCAATTTTTGGCATGCTTCCCTCCTCAAGGCTGTTCCCTTTGTCCGATGACGCGATTAGACAGGCGCATCGTGTGTCGTCACCCCTGACCGATCCCGCAATATAACCGTAGAGGAAGGCCCATTTTGAGTAAACGCCGGATCCTGATCACCTCGGCTCTGCCCTATATCAATGGGATTAAGCATTTGGGGAACCTTGCTGGCTCGATGCTGCCAGCAGACGTGTATGCGCGGTTTCAGCGCCTACAGGGTCACGAGGTGCTCTATATCTGCGCCACCGACGAACATGGCACACCGGCCGAACTCGCCGCACAAGCGGCTGGGATCAGCGTCCAGGCTTATTGCGATGAGCAGTATGAAATCCAGCGCGCGGCTGGCGATGGTTTTTCTTTGTCCTATGACTGGTTTGGACGCTCCTCCAGTCCCGAAAACAAAGCCCTTACGCAGCATTTTGCGCAGGTCCTCGAAGCCAAAGGCTTGATCGAAGAGCACGTATCAAAACAAGTCTACAGTGTCGATGATGGTCGGTTCTTGCCAGATCGTTATGTCGAAGGCACCTGCCCGCATTGCGACTATGAAAAAGCCCGCGGTGACCAATGCGACAATTGCGGTCGGCTTTTGGATCCGGTGGACTTGATCAATCCCTACTCCGCCGTCTCAGGCGGCACAAATATTGAGATCCGGGACACAGCCCACTTGTTTTTGCTGCAATCGAAACTGCAAGATCGCATTCGCAGCTGGGTCGAGGCGTCAAAGGAATGGCCGCAACTTGCTCGTTCGATCGCGCTGAAATGGCTTGATGAAGGCTTGCGCGACCGCGCCATCACGCGCGATCTCAAATGGGGGGTTCCAGTGCTTGGCGCCGACGGGTCCGCGCGTCCCGGGTTCGAAGAGAAAGTGTTTTATGTTTGGTTCGACGCGCCTCTGGAATACATCGCAGCGACGCAGGAATGGGCGACCGCCACGGATGGCGATTGGCAGTCTTGGTGGCGCGAAGACGCGGGCGCCGAAGCGGTCGAATATGTCCAATTCATGGGTAAGGACAATGTCGCCTTTCACACCGTCTCTTTTCCGGTCACAATTCTAGGGTCTGGCGAACCCTGGAAGGTCGTCGATAAGCTCAAAGCCTTTAATTGGGTAACCTGGTATGGTGGCAAATTCTCGACCAGTCAGAAGCGCGGGGTCTTCATGGACCAAGCGCTGGACTTATTGCCCGCCGATTATTGGCGCTGGTATCTGATGGCGAATGCGCCGGAAGGCTCGGATGCAGCGTTCACATGGGAAGGCTTCCAAGCCGCGGTAAACTCGGATTTGGCAAATGTGCTCGGTAATTTCGTCAATCGTATTACCAAATACACAGTCAGTAAATTTGATGGCGTTTTACCCTCAGAAGGCAGCCCTGGCGCGGACGAGGCATGGATCGCGCAGGAGCTGAAAACGCGGCTTGCAGCGCTGACCGCGCATTATGAGCAAATGGAGTTTCGCAAAGCCGCGGCTGAGACGCGCGCAATTTGGGCCGCTGGCAATGAGTATCTAACGCGCGCCGAACCCTGGGTGAAGTATAAGGCAGACAAAGCCGCCGCCGCAATTGGGGTCCGGACCGGGCTAAACCTCACCGTGGTGTTCGCGATTGTGGCGCAACCCCTCATTCCGAACACGGCGAAACTGATCTTGGACACGCTCGGCATTCCAGACGAGAAACGAAACTGGCCGTCGGCGGAGGATGACGGGCTGCTCGATGCGATCCCTCCTGGCCTGCCGGTAAGCCCGCCGCCGGTCCTGTTTCAAAAGATCGAAGATGCGATGGTGGCAGAATGGACCGAACGCTTCGGTGGAGACGAGGCGTAACCGAATGCCCTTGCAAAATCGCGTTGATCCATTTGGGCTTATTCACGCAATTCCTGATCGCGGCACTTTTATGGGCAATCGTGGCGGCTGCTTCCATACGGATGAGAAAACCCTCAAGCGCACGCATTGGAAAACGCGGCAATGGATCACCTGCGCGTTGGCGTTTAAAGGACGCCACCGCAAACAGATGATGCCAGGCAAATATACCGAGCTTTTCTTCTTAGATGAAGCCACCGCTTTGGCGGCGGGACACCGGCCCTGTTACGAATGCCGTTACGCCGATGCAAAACGATTTCGCGAGGCGTTGATGCGGGCTGGGGCGTTTCGGTATCGCCCTAAAGCGAGCGATCTTAGCGATGCGATTGCGGGCGAAATTCAAAACGTTCTGAAAGGCAAAACGGACCGGCCCGTAGTCGACCCGACGCATTTGCCCGATGGGGCGATGTTCACCACGGGTGCGGCCGCTTTTCTGAAATGGCAAGGCGCCGCTTATCCATGGCACTTTTCAGGTTATGGCGCGCCACAGAGCCTGCCGACGCGTGGCATCCGGCTGACACCGCATACGACCTGCCAAGCGCTTGCACATGGCTATGACCCGAGCCTGCATCCCAGTGTTTCGACTTAATCAACCGGTCGCGTGACAATCAGCTCATTGATCCGGCGTGCTTTGCCTTTGGCGAACAAGACATTGTGCAATTCCCAGACCTCGCCATCTCCGAGCGTAATTTCAATATCTCCGGTCACCACCAAACCGAGCATGCGGTGCCGGAGGAAATCATCTTTGCGATACTTACAGCGCGCAGCGGCGCCACTTTCGGCGCGATCCCCAGTGCCCCAAACCACTTTCTGGTGGATCTGTCCGGGCACGATTTCGTAATATTTGACCCGATCGAAGCCAAAAATCATTACCGCCCACATGATAAAAACGGAGATACCGATAAACGCATAGAAGGACGCACTCATGCGGATATCGAGCCCGCCGATAAACCGCGCGATCGGCTCTGATAGATTCGCGGTGAACAATAAAATCAGCCCAATCGCTAAGATCAGACCGAAAATCACAGAATTTGCACCCCGCAATCTGACAGTGGTCGAAAAGATCACGAACACGAGGGTGAACACAAAAGTCTGCCCTTGAACGCGCGCCGCCGCCTCTTCGTTTAACAAGCCGGTGCCCTGAAAGAAAAAGAAAAGAAGCCCGAGAAACCAAATCGGCCACCAATAGAGAATGGGCGAATGGGTATAGACGCGCTGCGTGCCCAGCTGATCGAGGGCGGTCAAACCGCTCGCAGGCGCTGAGGTTTGAGCCGTCGTGGTACCTGCCTCACTTGGTTGTTCCGCCATCGCTGCGCCTCCATTCAGTTCGGAAGCTTAGCAAGAGGCCCGTTCAAGACAAATCGATTTTTCAGGCGAGGATAAATGCGCCTCAGGCGGCGTCTTCTGCTTGCGCTATTCGCTGCAATTGCTGTTGCTCGAGCGCCATCAAAGCCATCCCTCGAAACAGCGTTCCGCGGCTGGCATCCCGTTTGTAACTGAGCCGCTTATACAGCGTGATCATGCCCGTGCAGATCTTTGCATCAGTCTCACCGCCACGCTCTTCCTGAGCCATCAGATCGAGCATCTCCGCAACCTCAGGCTCTAAGGTGGAGACGTTCAGCATCCAATTGGTGACTTCTTTCTCGGATGCTGCGCGGCGATTTGCGAGCGTTTGCGGGGCGTTCAAAAGATCAATGATGAGCTGGGTTTCGCGCTGACGCAGGTCATAAGGAAAGTCAGTCACTTTCTGTAAAGGCAGCCCGTCAATATTCCGCACGCAATCGGCTGGGTCTTCTGTATTGAGGTGCTCATAGGTCGCGATCATGACATCGATCATGTCTTTCACATGTTCATCACTGGCCCCCCGCGAAAGCGACAAGATCTCATCGATAAAAATCGACCGCATCCGCATTCCCGCGACATATCCGGCATCTCGCGCAGACCGCCCGCGCACGAACTCTTCAAGCGCAATGGCGCGAAAATCAGAATACAGTTTTGGTCGGCGATCTTTTAAGGCGATGAAGACTTCGCCATACTTATCGCCCTCATCGACCAAGCGCTGGACCTCGGCATCGAAGGTTGACGGATCGACCACTGGGCCACTGCCACAGGCGGCAAGCCCGAACACACCACAGGCCAAAAGGATAGACTTCAATCGATCGCTCAAACTCATCATGCCGTCTTTCATGCAACGCAAATCGCGGCCCGCGCCGCTAAACCTTTCGCGAACCCATGCCAGAATTACCTTAATATGCGCATAAGCGCGGGCATGTATTTCAATCAGGTTTTGTAACGCGTTCCGCCGCGACGACGAATTTCGCCGCGCGGTGCGCTGGTCCGGCGCCGCAATTGGACGCGCGATAAATCGATGCCGGATTATGGCGACGTTCTGGCCAGCGCTAAGCTCCGGGTCCTGGACCGAGCCGACTAACTTTCGGGACAGTCCGTCGAGTTACCGATATCATTCGTGGTCTCTGCTTTGCCCTCGGTCCCGCTCGATAATTTACACATATTGTTGGTAAGCGTTTGTCCGCCCATTTTGTATTGCTGAACGTAGTTCGCATTAGTTTTCGGAAAGCCAGCCTTGTAAATTCGCGGATTATCCTTTCGGCAGCTCTCATTGTCGCCGAGCGCAATGTAGGCCTTCAGCCAAACCTCTGACCCGTCCGGAACGCCGCCAAACTTTTCAAGATCGAGGCAAAACCCTTCGGCTTTCTCCAAATCGTGCGTGAATTTGTTGGATTTGCGCTTGCCGTCCGGCGTGATCCATTTCAGTTCGATATCGGTGATGACGTAATGGCCATCATTCTGCAGGTGAAGATAGCGGACAGGATGCTCAGTATCAGCTGACATCGTGATAGGGCACCCGAAAATCGCCAATATCGACAGTGCCAAGGCGCGCGTTCCGAAAGCGCGAGACCATATTGCGAGTGCCATCTTGCTCGTCTCCTTGCATGGCCGACACTTCAGTATAGCGCAGCTGTCACTCAAGGGACCTGTCACATCCGGCAGGACATACCTCCGACCCGAGTTCCCGCCACGAGACCCCTAGCCGCAGGCACACGCGATTGTAGGGTCACCAACAAAAGACCAGACGAAGGAAAGCAGTATGGATGTCAGCACCGCTATCAAACAAAGGATATCAACCCGCGCATTTCTCGATACGCCGCTTCCCGAAGCGGAGGTCAAGCAATGGTTACAAGATGCGCAGCGCGCTCCGTCCGGCGGAAATCTACAACCTTGGCGGGTCATTGCCGTCACCGGCGCGGCGAAGCAGGCAGTGATCGAGATGGCCGCATCCAAGCTGGCAGAAAACCCTCGCGGCGAGCCGACGGACTACCCGATCTATCCCGACTATATTAGCGATGCGCAAAACACGCGGCGCCGCGCGGTCGGCGAAGAAATGTATGGTAAGATTGGCATCCCGCGCGAAGACAAAGCCGGTCGATTGATGTGGTTCGCGCGCAATTATCAATTTTTCAATGCGCCGCTTGCGCTGTTTATTATTATGGATGAACGCGTTGGTCACGGGCAGTGGGGACATACGGGCATGTTCATGCAGACGCTTTGCTTACTCGCCGAAGAACGCGGGTGGGGCACTTGTATGCAGGAATGCTGGGGCATATTGCGACCGAGCCTGAAACGAGAGCTCAAGCTGGCAGAGCACGAAATGGTTTGGTGCGGTATGGCGGTTGGAATTCCCGACAAGGATGACCCGGTGAACCAGCTCTATACCGACCGCGCGGGGCTCGATGAGTTTGCCGAATTGCGAGGGTTTTAACCGCGATCTGTTCAAACTCGCGCCACACTCCCACCGCACAGTGACGGGTATGGACGCCACGCGCCGCACTTGCCTCAGTCAGGTTTTCAGCCTGCCATTTTTGCCGCTTTTGCGCCAAGATGAGCTTGCCAAAGCGGGTCGCTTAATCGCCAAAGCGCGCACCCAAATCGGGGTCACGCTGTTTTACGATCCAGCCTATATGGCCCTCGATTATCCCGGCGGAGATGTGCCCCGCGATCGCGGTGTTTGCATCGATGTCATCATCCGGGCCTATCGAGACGCATTTGCATTCGATCTTCAAAAGCATGTCCACGAAGACATGGCCGCGAACTTTGGCGCTTATCCGAACCGCTGGGGCCTAACGCGCACGGACCGCAATATCGATCACCGCCGCGTCCCGAATGTCGAGACCTGGCTGGCACGGCGTGGCTACGAATTGCCCGCCTCCGATTGGCAGCCGGGGGATCTCATGACCTGTCGCGTTGGCGATACGCTGCCGCATATCGGCATCCTTTCGAGCCTGAAAGATCGCAGTGGCCGCTGGAAGGCGATCCACAATATCGGCCTCGGCACCCTCGAGGACAGTCGCATCTGGGCCTATGGCCAGAAAAGACGGTTCCGGTTTTTACCGGGGTGAAATAGTAACGAGCAAATCGTAAAATAAAGTATAAATATTGCTATTGGTTCGATAAGTATATATAAATCCAGCCATCGTTCCACTCAAAATAAGTATTTTTAACATGATAAATATATTTTTGTTAACTATTTCGCTTTTTGGACTTATCGAATTGTCATCTAGCGAGGCGCAAACACCTGATCATACCGTCTGCCTAGGTTTGAATTGCGACCTGCCGGGGACGATACCGGACCCATATACCTTGTATGACAAGTTGATTATGTACGATAACTATTTAGCTCGGCAGAATTGGCGCTCCTATTCCGGAGTGGAATGGGACGGTCCGCGCGAGCAATGCTTGCAACAGTGTCAGCAAGACTACCTTGAATGGAAGGCGTCGTGTTTCGCAGTTTTCGGATCTCCTTCGGTCGAAGAAGACCCGGATGATGCAGATGCGCGGGATGCTTGTCTAGAGGCCGGCAGACATCGTCGCACCGAATGCATATCACCCCGACAGTTATTGAGTTGCCAGTAAAACAACCGGCTGGCCTATTTAGCAAAGCGCGCTAAACAAGCGCCATGAAAATCGCGACCTGGAACGTAAACTCTGTCAAAGCGCGCCTCCCGACTGTGTTGGAGGTGCTGAAAGCCATCGACTGCGATGTCGTCTGCTTGCAAGAAATCAAATGTGAAACCGACGCGTTCCCATATATGGAGATCGAAGACCTCGGCTACACCGTCGAGGCGCATGGGCAGAAGAGTTATAATGGGGTCGCCCTGCTGTCACGCTTTCCGCTTGAAGATGTCGTAAGGGGCCTGCCGGGCAATGAAAGCGACGAGCAAGCGCGCTATGTCGAAGCGCTTGTTTTGTCTGAAACGCCGGTGCGGGTTGGCGGCTTGTATCTGCCGAACGGCAACCCCGCCCCTGGTCCGAAATATGACTACAAACTCGCATGGATGGACCATCTCAAGACTCACGCCGCCGACCTCATGGTCGCTGAGGAGGCTCTGGTTCTGTGCGGCGATTATAATATTATCCCGCGCGCAGAGGATTGTTGGGATGAAACGGTATGGGCGGAAGATGCACTTGCATTGCCGACAAGCCGGGCGGCGTTTCGCCGCCTCAAGCATTTAGGACTAACCGAAGCGTTCGAAGCCGATGACAATCGCAGCCACCAATATTCCTTTTGGGATTATCAAGGCGGCGCCTTTCCGAAGGATCATGGCATCCGTATTGACCACCACTTGCTCAGTCCACAAGCGGCAGATCGGCTCGAAAGCGTGGAAATTTTTCGCAAAGCACGGGCGATGGACAAGCCATCGGATCATGTTCCCGTGATCGTCACCTTGCGCGACTAAACCCGCATCAGAAGCAGCCAGCTTACTTCTGATCGACGCAGCGTGCCGTATAAACGGCGACCTCATCATTCAGACTGGCGGCTTGTGCTTGAAGGGCGTTTTCTTGCTGCATCAAATCAGCTTTCAGCGCTTCATACTCCGCCTTGGCCTGATCGGCCGTCGCAGCATGGCTGGCACTCATTAAGCGATGAATTTCGACATCTTCCCATACATCGCCTGCGGCTTCGACTTGGTCGACGAGGGTCTGTCGCTCATTCGCGATGTCGATCAATTGGCTCTGGCGATCTTGAAGATCGGCCGCTTCTTGAGCACAGCTCAAGGCGCTGGCGGCGGGCACCATCAGAAGCGCGACCGCAGAAAGGAACACTACTGGTGCGGAAATCACTGTTTTCATACAGACTTCTCTAAAATGAAGCGACTGAAGCGCGCCTGAACGTAAACGCCCAGATCTCGTCCAAAGTGTGGCGGGTTCGCCGCAACAGCACCAGTTTTACGGATCACGATGACGCTTCAATTTGGCTGGATCGGCAAAACTATCAATTAAATTGAAGATTGCCGCAAAATCATCCAGCAACTCCCGCACGCGGTCGGGATTGTCCAGCGGCGTAAACAGACTTCCCGGCTCAAACAGATTGCCGCCCTCAAGCGCGATCAGCAGCTCATTATCCCGGAACGCACAGCGCAATTTGCCACCGCGAAACACTTTTTCGAGCTCGACCAGGCGTTGCATCAGATCTGGCGTCAGCAAATAGCGCGCTTCGACTTGATCGGTGGAATAAACGTCGAAGGCTTGCTCGAAGGCGTTTGACTCAAGTGTCACGCGCTCCATGCCGCGCGGTCCGGAAATCCGGTTCAATATGCCGGCATCGCGCATCACCATGGTCCGACCGAGAAAGGCTTTGTGGAACTGAAACCGCAAGCATTGCCCGGAGAACACTGTGACCCATCGCGTTCGAGAGCGGCCGCGAGAATCGGTTGAGCGGCGACGCTGCTGCAATCGCGCCTCGAAAAACTCAAAGGCGACCCCGCTGCGGTCACCGGTCAAACGATCCTCGAACCCGGCAACATCCCAATCCGGCACCAGGCCAGCACTGCGCCAATCCACCAGATGGGTTTGGGTGCCTGGTGCGGGATCAAATCGCATCTCAAAGCGCGCCGCAATCGGATCGACGATCATCGCCTTTGCACGTTTGCCGATTTTATTTAAAGGACCGCGTCCCGCGCCATGAACTGCAAAACCGATCACCGCCGAGACCAAAGCGAGCTGCGGCACCCGGAAAGCCACGAAGCCCACCACTGCGCCTAAAACGCCGATCAATATGCCGATCCAGGTCCATCGTTTGGCCGTGTTTGCAGCAGCCACTCGATCCTGTTCTTGCGCGCGTAGCGCCGGCTGCAGCTCATCCTGGTAGATCTGCGGAAAGTCCGCAAAATCGCGCGGCAAACCCTGCATCGCTTGGAGGATCAAAGGATCAATTTCGGGTGATGGTGGCGTTTCTGCGCTGCTTGTGGCCATTGCCAGGAGTCCTCTTGTACGACGTCCTAAATGGACCGAGCAGGCCCATTTCGCAATTGTTTCCGATCTCTCTAAGCCAGTGCAGGCAGGGCGACCGTTCTAGACTACCGTTAGAGGCGCAGGTGCTCTTTCGGGTCCGCAAAGGCCTCGACTATGTGCAATATCGCGGCGAAGGCTCTGAGCAACATGCAGTTATCGACCGAGGCCCGCGTCTAAATGAGTGTTGTCGTCCCCGGGCTCGTCATATGTCCGCATAGACATGGCGTTCTCCGGCAAACCCTTCATGGGTTACCGCGCCGAGATGGGCTGGTCCGACCAGTTTTGCAAATTTTGACAGCGTCCCATTGCCATAAGCGGTGACTCGTGGCTGCCAATTGCGGCGTCGATCTTCGAGTTCCGCGGGGGTCAGCTTGACATCAATCGTCCCGGCTTCGGCATCAATGGAAATCATGTCCCCGTCTTGGATCAAGCCGATCGGACCGCCTTCTTGCGCCTCTGGCCCGACATGTCCGATGCAGAACCCGCGGGTTGCACCCGAGAACCTTCCGTCCGTGATCAGGGCGACTTTATCGCCCATGCCCTGACCGTATAACGCGGCTGTCGTCGACAGCATTTCGCGCATGCCGGGTCCGCCTTTTGGACCCTCATAGCGGATGACAAGCACTTCGCCTTCTTTGTATTCGCGGTTTTCAACCGCCTTAAAACAGGCGTCTTCACCATCAAACACTCGGGCTGGGCCGGTGAATTGCAGTTTTTCAAGGCCCGCCACTTTTACAATCGCGCCGTCGGGCGCCAAAGAGCCCCACAAGCCAACCACCCCGCCTGTCTCCGTTATCGGCTTGCCAGCGGGATAAATGACTTTTTGGCTCTCATCAAAGGTGATGTCTGCCAGGTAGTCCCCCCAACTTTTGCCGGTAACGGTCAGGCAATCGGGATGGATGATGTTTTCATCCATCAATGTTTTCATCAACATGGGCACTCCGCCCGCCTCGCCGAAATCGGTGGCGACATAGTTCCCGCCAGGCTTGAGATCCGCCACATATGGTGTGCGTTCGAACACTTCAGCAACGTGGCGGAGCGTGAATTCGACGCCGCATTCATGTGCCATTGCAGGCAAATGGAGCGCTGCATTTGTAGATCCCCCGGTGGCGGCGACCACGATGGCGGCGTTTTCGAAGGCTTCCCGCGTGCAAATCTCTCGAGGCCGCAGATTTTTCTCGATCAGCTCCATAACCACCCGGCCCGAGGCGCGCGCATAGCCATCTCGGTCTGTCCACGGCGCTGGCAACGCGGATGATAAAGGCAAAGCCAGACCGATGGCTTCGCTCACACAGGCCATGGTGTTGGCCGTAAACTGCCCCCCGCAAGCACCATCGCCCGGGCAGGCAACTTTCTCTAAGGCGCGGAGTTTTTCATCGCTCATTTCATTCGAGCCTGCGGCGTGCGCGCCGACCGCTTCGAACACATCCAAAACCGTGACATCCCGGCCCTCAAAGCTGCCTGGCATGATTGAGCCGCCATAGAGGAAGACAGACGGCACATTGAGACGCAGCATCGCCATCATCATGCCCGGAAGCGACTTATCGCAGCCTGCAACACCGACCAGAGCATCATAGGAATGCCCCCGCATGGTCAGCTCCACTGTATCAGCGATCCAATCCCGGCTCACCAAGGAGGAGCGCATGCCTTCATGGCCCATGGCGATGCCATCGGTGACGGTGATGGTGCAAAACTCCCGCGGTGTGCCATCCGCGGCTTTCACGCCTTCGGAGACAGCATGCGCCTGGCGCATCAGCGCTGTGTTGCATGGGGCCGCTTCATTCCAGCAGCTTGCGACGCCAACAAATGGCTTTTGAATGTCCTTGGTGGTCAGGCCCATCGCGTAATAGTAGCTGCGATGCGGGGCCCGTGCCGGACCTTCGGTAACGTGCCGGGACGGCAGTTTCGATTTATCCCAAGTCTTGCTCATATTGGCATTCCTTCATTGCGCCGTGCCATAGCCGGTCGACGAAAAGCTGTCACCTGTAAGGAGGGGCTACTCTTGCTCAAAGATCGCGGTTTGCATCCCATCCGGGTCGATCATGCCGCGATACATGCCCTTAGAGTTAAAAACATACTCAAACTGGCCGTTTCCATCGAGCACCACAACGCCGCCATCGCCGCCAAGTTCGGCCACCTCATCAAGCGCCCGCTGAGACGCGACGCGAATGCTATCGCTCGCGAGCTCAACCCGCGCACAGATCGTTTTCGCCACCGCTACGCGAATAAAATACTCTCCATGCCCCGTTGCTGAGACGGCGCATACGCCATTTTGGGCATACGTCGCAGCCCCAATCAGCGGCGAGTCGCCGATGCGGCCCGCGGCCTTCGCGGTCATTCCGCCTGTGGTGGTGGCCGCTGCAAGGTTGCCATCTGCATCGATCGCCACAGCACCGACCGTTCCGTGCCGTTCTGCATCGGTCCTCGCGCGGCGTTCCAAAACGCGCTCTAAAGACAAGCGTCTTCGGTCAGTGTCGAAATACGTGTTTTCGACCATTTCCAATCCGACGGACTCAGCGAAGGCGTCGGCACCGGTGCTGGCGAACATGACATGTTCAGATTGGTCCATGACGGCGCGTGCTGCGAGAATCGGATTTTTGACTCGCTTGACCCCGGCGACGGCGCCCGCATCGCGGTCTGCGCCGCTCATAATCGATGCATCGAGTTCGTGCTCTTCGGTGGCTGTAAACACTGCGCCGCGCCCGGCATTAAACAAGGGGTCGTCTTCCATTGGAATGACGGCCGCCTGCACCGCATCGATGGCTGACCCGCCATCGCGCAAAACCGCGGCGCCGGCTTGAAGCGCGGTTTCCAACGCCGCCGTATATGCCGCTTCGCGCTCTGCTGACATGTTCTCACGCAAAATCACGCCAGCGCCGCCATGGATCACCAAGCGCCATTCTGGTGATGCGGGCGCTTCAGCTGGGACGGACGTTTGCGCCTCAGCGAGGCCGGCAGCCCCAAACAGCGAACTGGTCAAAACGGCAAGCAAAGCGCGTATCATGATCATCTCCTTATAGCGCGGCCAATTGGTCTCGCGCGAGGCTAAGCTTGTCATGCGTCCCCTTCAAGTCGGCAAGACGTTGGCGTTGCTCTGTGACAATGTCCGCGGGCGCTTTTGCTACGAACGCCTCATTCCCGAGCCGCTTTTCGAGTCCGGCAATCTCGCCGCCAATCTTGCCGAGCTGTTTGTCGAGGCGGGCAACCTCCTCACCGGCATCGATCAAATCGGCAATCTCGAGCACGAGGGTGGCCTCACCAACAATCGTCTTAACGCCGCCGGCCGGCGCCGCGTCGGCGTGCTCCAAGGTCGCGAGCCGGGCGAGCCGCATAATCACGTCGCGATGTGTCTCGATGCGCTGGGTCGTGATCTCGTTCGCGCCGATAAAGCTGACTGGCACTTTTGCGCCGGCTGGCACATTCACATCGGATCGCACGGACCGCATTTGTGAAATGACGCTGAGCACCCAGTCCATCTCTGCTGTTGCATCCGGATCACTGAATTCAGCGCTGAGGCCAGGCCAGGCTTGCTGCATTAAGAAGGATTCTCGCGCAGCGGTTTGCTCCCAAAGCGTTTCCGTTATGAACGGCATAAACGGGTGCAGAACCGCAAAGATTCGTTCAAGTGTCCAGCTTAAGACGCGACGCACTTCCGCTTTGCCTTCGCCCTCAGGGCCCTGAAGAATCGGTTTTGAGAGCTCCAGATACCAATCACAAAAGACGCTCCAGACGAACTGATAGGCCGCGTCGGCGGCATCATTGAAGCGGTAATCTTCAATCGCCTCAGAGACCGCATCACAGCATTTGTAGAGCTCACTGACGATCCAGCGATTCAGCGCCAACCGTAATGTTGACGGGTTTACCCGCGATTCGAAGTCGGCTTCGTACATTTGTGCGAATCGTGTCGCAGACCAAAGTTTCGAGCCGAAATTCCGATAGCCCGCGACGCGGTCGACGGACAAATTGATGTCCCGTCCTTTCGTCGCCATGGCGGCGAGGGTAAAGCGTAGCGCATCGGCGCCATACGCTTCAAATCCGTTCGGGTAGCGCTTGCGAGTGGCCTTCTCGACTTGCGGGGCTTTTTCGGGTTGGCGCAGACCGGTGGTTCGCTTGGCGACGAGTGCGTCGGCATCTATGCCATCAATCAGATCGACCGGGTCGATGACATTGCCCTCGGACTTCGACATCTTATTCCCATTCTCGTCGCGAACGATGGCGTGGATATAGACGTCTTTGAACGGCACTTCGCCGTCCATGAATTTGATGCCGAGCATCATCATCCGCGCGACCCAGAAGAAGATAATGTCAAACGCCGTGACGAGTGTCGCGCCGGGATAGAAGGCTTTGAGGCCGTCTGTCTCTTCTGGCCAGCCTTGCGTCGAGAACGGCCAAAGGCCGGAGCTGAACCAAGTGTCGAGAACGTCTTCGTCTTGGTAAAGAAGAACTTCGTCACTTTCGGGGTCCAAGCCCTCCTTCTGTTTGAATTCGTCGAGCGAAGTTAACCTGATAGAACCTGCGTAAGCTTGCTCAGCCTCGCGCAAAGCCTCGGCCTCTGAGTTGGCGCAAAAAGCTTGTGTCGAAGACCAATTCCCATCTGCATCCTTGGCTGGCCCATACCATACCGGAATCCGGTGCCCCCACCAGAGTTGGCGGGAGATGCACCAGGGCTCGATATTCTCCATCCAATTGTAATACGTCCGGTCCCAATTCTCGGGTACGAACTTGGTCTGTCCCTCGCGCACCGCTGCAATGGCGGGTTTGGCGAGCGTTTCAGCGTCCACGAACCATTGGTCGGTGAGCATCGGCTCGATGACGACGCCGGAACGATCCCCGAAGGGCTGCATGATCTTTTTGTTTTCGACGAGTGGGATGAGCGGCGTCGTCGCGGGAGACCCCGGCTCACCCGCCTGCGCGGGCGCAGGCTTGGCCGGGGATGTGGCATCTGCATCCGACTGTCCCGGACTTGATCCGGGATCTCCCGCGCCTGCTTCCGGTTTCCATTTCGGATCGGCGATCATCACCGCGTTCCCCTCCGCCGTGATATCCGCCACGACCGCTTTGCGCGCCTCGAACCGATCGAGCCCGCGATACGGGTCTGGGACCAAGTTCATGGCGGCAATTTTGGCTTCGTCAAAATCTTCTTTGCCCTCAGCGATGCGCTGCGCCACCTCAGCGACGGTGGCATAATCTTCGCCATCCGCGCGCATGAAGCCCTTCTCGTCCATCAGCGCATACATTGGGATGTTGCCGCGTTTAGCGACTTGATAGTCGTTGAAATCATGCGCGCCGGTAATCTTCACCGCACCTGACCCGAAGTCTGGATCGGGATACTCATCGGTGATGATCGGGATCAGACGGCGATGTTCTTTCGGACCCACCGGGATCTCACAAAGCTTACCAACGATTGGGGCATACCGCTCATCGCTCGGGTGAACCGCAACCGCGCCATCGCCGAGCATGGTCTCCGGCCGCGTCGTCGCGATGGAGATATAATCGCGCTCTTCCTCCAGCGTGACATTCCCGTCCGCGTCGCGCTCGACATAGGTATAGGTCTCACCGCCCGCCAGCGGGTATTTGAAGTGCCACATATGGCCGTCGACTTCTTTATTCTCAACTTCGAGATTTGAGATCGCCGTTTGGAAATGCGGGTCCCAATTGACCAAGCGCTTGGCACGATAAATCAGGCCCTCATTGTAGAGATCGACAAAGACCTTATTCACCGCCACGTTCATCTCAGGATCGAGCGTGAACTTGGTGTTCTCCCAATCGCACGAGGCACCGAGGCGTTTCAATTGGTTCAGAATGGTCCCACCCGATTCCTCTTTCCATTCCCAGACTTTGTTGATGAATGCGTCGCGCCCCATGCTGCGGCGATCTTGATTGCCACCACTCGCCGCGAGTTGGCGTTCCACCACCATTTGTGTGGCAATGCCAGCATGGTCCATACCCGGCTGCCAGCGAACATTCTTACCGCGCATGCGCTCAAACCGGCACAGGATATCCTGGATCGTATTGTTGAGGGCGTGGCCCATGTGCAGGCTTCCCGTCACGTTTGGCGGCGGGATCATGATCGCATAGGCTTCCGCGGCGGTGTCCATGCTTGGCCGGAAACAGCCTGCTTCCTCCCAGCGCTTATAAATGCGCTGTTCGTGGGCACTCGGGTCAAAACGCTGGTCGATCATCTTATGCGGTCCGGTCGGTCTGGAACAAATGAAAAAGGCGCGCCATTTCTGGCGCGCCCGTCTCTTTAGCAGAGGTTTAGCTCGGGTCTAGCCAGCCATGCGCGCAATGCGCTGCACTTCGGCTTCGACGTGTTTCTCAACGATTCCCGGGAGGTTTTCGTCCAGCCATTCTTTCAACATGGGGCGCAGCATTTCGCGGACCAGGCCTTCAATCGTGGTCGCACCGCCCGCCTCTTCTCCGAACTCAACGTTTGAGAGGAGTTTGCTGAGCGCGCCCGCGGCCGCGGTCACTGTGGCTGTATCCGTGAGTGGGGCAGCTTTTGCGGTCATCGGCTTTTCCTCCTTTACGGGTGGAAGAGGTTCCGGCTCGGGCGCGGTTTCGAATGTATCATCGGCCTTCGAAAAGTCTTCAACCCCTTCAAAATCGTCCTCTTCGAACGTTTCGAAATTGTCTTCTTCAACGACAAAATCAAAGCTCTCTTCACTGGCCGAATCGGTCACGTCTAGTTCCGAAGTGGCTTCTTCCATAGACTGACTAATGGCCGCGAGAACGTCTTCTTCGGTTTCTACCACACTGGCATCGTCGTCCGCGCTGGCGGGTTCATCGAACATGCCGAGATCATCCTCGATCTCAGTTTGCGCGTTTTCCTCAGCGCCCGGGGCATCGTCGTCTGCAATGATTTTTCTGATGGAAGAGAGTATTTCTTCCATGGTCGGTTCTTTTTGTGCTTGCTCCGCCATAGCCGGTCCCATCAATTTGTTCCAATTAACCGGCTACTGTAGGTCGGTTAACAAGCAATTACGACCGCAGTTTGTGCGGGTCGTCATGAAACTCTACATGTTCACTACAGGCTTAGCTCCCCCATGGCCCGTAGCAATTGGTGTATCGCGACATAGGCGTCGCGGCGCGCCTCAATCAGCCCAAGGCGTGCCTCCAGAAGCTGCTGCTCCTGATCCAAAACGTCAAGGGTCGTTCGGGTGCCGACGCTCAGTTCTTCTTTTGCGCCATCATAAGCGATTTCAGCGGCTTCAACTTGGCGTTCAGAGGCGGTAATCGCTTGTTCTGCGGCAATATTGGAATACCAAGCCTGCGCCACGCTTGCTGTCACCTGACGCTCAGCATTGACCGTGCTGAGGCGTGCTTGATCGCGTTCTAAGCGCGCCGCGCGCACCCGACTGCGCAAAATACCGCCTTGGAACAAGGGCACGCTCGCCTGCGCCAGGATGCGCAATTGTGTGTCGCGATAATTGTCTGGCGGCAGCAGTACGGCGCCTTGTTCATTAAAATCAGTGGCTTCAAGATCGAAGGTTTCCTGAACACTCGCCGTCCCCACAATGGACAGGCTCGGCCGTGACTCGCCTTTTGCCGAACGCACGCCCTCTTCGGCGGCGCGCTCATTTTGTCTGAGCGCTTGAAGATCAGGGTTGCTCGCCAAGGCGCCCTGCAGCGCCGCTTCGTAAGAGCCGGGAATCCCAGGCGCATCCGGCACCGGCGCCAAATCACCAGCGGCCTGTCCGACAAACACTTCATAGATCGATAAAGACGCTTGTAATTGCGCTTCGGCCCCAGCCAGCGAGGCTTTGGCGCCTTGCACCCGCGCTTCAGCTTGTTTCACATCCGTGCGGGTGGCGAAGCCGACTTCAAAACGATCAGTCGCGGCGCGCAATTGCTCTTCCAGAAGGGCCACACTATTGGCGCGGATCACAATCGCTTCGCGATCGCGCAAAACGTCCGAATACGCCGTGACCACATTCAAAATCAGGTCTTGCGCTGCACCATCGAATTGGGCGTTCGCAGCGAGAATGCCAGCGCGCGCTTGGTCGATGCCGGCTGAAATCTGTCCACCGGTATAAACCGGCAGGGTGGCTTGCAACTGGGCTGAAGCCAGGGGGCGATCACCGACATTGAAAGCCGCCGGCTGTGTGCTGTCGAGCGATTCATATCCGGCCGAGGCGGTCGCATCGACGCTTGGCGCGCGGGCGCCTTTGGCCTGATTAAGCTGCTCGCGCGCGACCCCGATCTCGGCGCGCTGCGCCTGTAAGGACGGGTTTGTGGCAAACGCTAATTCCAAGGCCTCTTGCAGGCTTTCGGAATGACCGGGCAAGGTCAGCATGAGCGCGGAAACTGATATCATCATGGATTTGCGGATCATGAAAAAAACCTCACACAGTCGACGTTACCGTATCTACTCGTTCAGCCTTGAGAAACAAGTGAACAGCGTTCACTCAAATGTCGTGCCAGACATTATATCCAGCCAGTGAGGATCGCCTGCAACACTGAGCCACGGGTCCGCAAGGGGCCGAGTTTGCGCGCTGCGGCCCATGCCCGCCGAAGCCGAAGGTGCGCGAGCGCTGGCCGGATCGATGACGGAAGACGCACCGGCGGCGGGCTTGAAGCCACCGCTTCACCACGGCGCAGCGCAGCCCATTCTTCAGCCGCAGCCGAGACCGCGTCATCGGCAACCCAATTGGCCTGCAGCACGTGCGCCGCAAGCGTCGCAAGCGCGGCTTCCGGCTCCGCGTCCCGTTGATCGGTTAAGAACGCCGTTTCATGCTGATCGATCATGTCGGACAAACCACTCAGCGACAAAGCATCAGCCTTGATTTCCGCAGCAAGCGCCAAAGCGACATCATGCTGGCGGACTTGCCCTTCATGCATCTCTGACAAGGCATCACGCCACCATTGAAAACGGATCAGACCCATCGTCTCATCGCTTACCGCGACTCTGACGCGGGCGATTTCATAATAGAACGCATAGAGCACGATTAGGGTGTTTCGCTTTGGCTCAGCGGCGTAGCGACTCGACAGCCAACGCTCTTCGTCGACGGTCCGAATTCGCTGATCCAAACGCATCAGAATTTCTTTCGTCGAAGCACTGGCAGGACGGGTCATGAGTCCCATATCTGTCACAAACGCTGTCCGAGAACAGCGATAAAATACCTCACGGAGACAAAGACATGGCTTTTATTCTACCCGACCTTCCTTATGATCGCGATGGCCTCTCGCCGCATATCTCAGAAGACACGCTCAACTTCCATCATGGCAAACATCACAATGCGTATGTTGTGAACCTAAACAAGCTGGTTGAGGGCACAGATCTCGCGGACGCCTCGCTTGAAGAGGTCGTTAAAATCAGTGCGACCGATCCCGCCAAAGCGGGCATGTTCAACAATGCCGCGCAAGTTTGGAACCACACTTTTTATTGGCACTCCATGAAGCCCGGCGGGGGCGGTCTGCCACATGGCAAGATTGCCGAACTCATAGACCGTGATTTCGGCTCCTATGAGGCGTTTGCCACGGAGTTCAAAGCCGCTGGCGGCGGTCAGTTTGGGTCGGGCTGGGCCTGGCTCGTGCTCAAGGATGGCAAACTTAGCATTATGCGCACCCCAAATGCGGAAACGCCGATAACGGAGGCAGGCGTGACGCCACTCCTAACGATGGACGTGTGGGAGCACGCTTACTATCTCGATTATCAGAACTCGCGCCCGAACTATATGACGAGTTTTCTCGACAACTTGGTGAACTGGGATTTTGCCAACCAAAACTTGGCAGATGCTGTTTAACTCATAGATTTCGACTTAAGACTGAAAAGCCTACCTTTGCGGGTAGGCTTTTTTGCTTTATGTGCGGCGCAACATGTTTGCCGGCGCAGTGATTCGAAGTCGGCCCCGCTGTTCACTACGGAACAGCTTGACGTGACCGACTTATTGAAACTCTAGCTGGACCAAACATTGACTGAACATAGCCAAATTACATTCGCCGAACTCAATCTTGATCCCCGTATCCAAACCGCCATTGACGCCGCTGGGTATGCGCACCCGACCCCGATCCAAGAACAAGCCATCCCGGTCATAAAAAAAGGCGGTGACGTCACCGGAATCGCTCAGACCGGGACCGGAAAAACAGCCGCCTTCACGCTGCCAATGATGCACCGCCTGGCCAAAGGGCGGGCGCGGGCGCGTATGCCACGCAGCTTGATACTGTGTCCAACCCGCGAACTTGCCGCTCAGGTCGCGGAAAACTTCGAGACCTATGGCAAAGATTTGAAGCTGAACATGGCGCTGCTCATCGGCGGCGTGAGCTTTAAAGACCAGGAACAGAAATTGATGCGCGGCGTGGACGTTCTAATTGCCACGCCGGGGCGCCTCATCGATCAGTTCGAGCGCGGCAAAATCCTCCTCACTGGGGTCGAGGTATTCACCATCGATGAAGCCGACCGAATGCTCGATATGGGCTTCATTCCGGACATCGAGAAAATCTGCAAATTGCTGCCGCCAAAGCGACAAACCCTATTATTCTCAGCGACCATGCCAAAGGAAATCGCTCGTCTGGCAAAGACCTTCCAAAAAGATCCGATCCGGATCGAAGTGGCACGCCAATCCAAGACCGCGGAAACCATTAAGCAGCATGTCGTTAAACTGGCGCGCGGCGACGATAAAGCCAAACGCACAGCGCTGCGGCGGGTGATTGAGAGCCGCGATGTCAAAAACGGTATTGTCTTTTGCAATCGCAAGCGCGAAGTCGATATCGTCGCCAAATCGCTCAGCAAACATGGTTTCAGCGCCGCGCCCATCCATGGCGACTTACCGCAAAGTGCGCGCATGGAAACGCTGGGTCGCTTTCGCGATGGCGAGCTGCAGCTCTTAGTGGCTTCAGATGTCGCCGCCCGCGGCCTGGATATTCCGGATGTTGGTCACGTGTTCAACTATTCTCCGCCGCCTAAAGATGAGGATTATGTCCATCGCATCGGGCGCACAGGGCGCGCAGGGCGCGAGGGTGAGAGCTTCACACTGGTCGGACCGGAGGACAAAAAAGGCTGGCGCGGCGTGATGATGCTGATCAAAACTGATGTCGATGAGTTTATGCCTGAAGGCTTGGTCACCGAACTCGAGGACCTGCCAAGCGAAGTGGATCAGCGGCGCGGACGCAGCCGCGGCGAGCGGGGCTCGCGGCGCCGAGGTCGACGCGACCGGCAGACGGGCCCTGAGCCTTCAGCGCAAAAGACGACCAATGCGGCTATGGCGAAACCGAAGCCCGGGGGCCAGAAACGCGAGTATAAGCGCAAAGATGATGACCCCGTCTTAGAGCCCGCACCCGACGAAGTAAAAGGCTTTGGAGAAGAAGTCCCAGCTTTTTTAAAAACGTAATCACTGTTTCTATTGCCTTTGTATGGACATCTAATAATGTGTCGTAGAGCATTGAAGGGGCATGCTTTGCGTAAATTATATTCTCTTTTGTTTTGTATTCTACCTTTTGCGTTTGGCGCGCATGCAAATGAATATCCACAGCCTGCGTTGGAAGCCTATGGGGCATTACCCTTCGTTTCAGACTCGGAGCTTTCTCCAGATGGAACAAAAGTCGCCCTTATCGCGAATGTTGATGGGGGCACACGGTTCGTTGTGTTTGACCTGGCTGCCGGCGGGGTCAGCCACAATTTTGACTTAGGTGAGATCAAAGCACGCAGCGTCGAATTCTACGATAATGATCATGTGATCTTGCGTGTTTCCGAGACCATTCGGACCTTAGGCATCAGAAATGAGTATGAGTATGATGCTGCCTTCTCGGTTCAATTGGCGACGAATGACATCTCCCAATTAATGGTCCGAACGAGAGACTTGTTCCCGGCTCAATCCGGGCTCGGGCGTATTGTGGGACGCGCAGACAAACCAGGCCAGGTCCTGATGCCCGCCTTTTATGGATCGGCATACTCCACGCCGAGCTACAATTTGTTCCGGTCTGAGCTGGATTCGAGCCGGGGTCGGCTTATTCTCCGGGGGACCCCTGATACGCAAGACTGGTTTATCGGCGATGGGGGCAAAATCTTGGCCCGCACACGCTATGACAATGAGAAAGACTTGTTCCGAATTGAGCACCGAGTCGGCAAGAACTGGGAGGAGATCTATCGCGAAGAGCGCGAAATCCCATTCTCAATCAATGGGGTGATGCCGGACGAATCAGGCTTAATTTTTGTCCGGTCTTCATCGCTCGGCGACGGCTTCGATGCGCTATTTAAAATCGGCTTTGATGGCGAGATATCCGATCCAGTTCTACCGCCAAAGGATCGCGAAATCGAATCCATTTTTACCGACAGCAATCGAAAAATTGTCGGTGTGAGATATGCTGGCGTAGAGCCGGATTATGCGTTTTTAGACGCTGGCTTAGAAGCAAGTTTTGAAGCGGTTTCCGATGCGCTACCAGATGCGACAATCTATTTGGACTCTTGGTCAGACGATCGACAAAAGGTTTTATACGAGGTGTTTGATGCCACACTCGGCGAAGTGTTGCTTCTGCACACCCAAGCCACAAACGAAATAAGCGCGCTCACAAGCATCCGGCCCGAGATACCGAATACCGCGGTCGGGACCATGCTTGAGATTACGTATCAGGCCCGTGACGGCCTATCGATCCAAGCCATTCTGACCTTACCACCGGGCTATAACCAAGACACAGATCCACCCTTGCCGACGATTGTCATGCCACATGGTGGTCCGGCCGCCTATGATCGCTTTGATTTCGATTGGATGGCTCAGTATTTTGCCAATCGTGGTTATGCGGTTCTGCAACCAAATTTCCGCGGATCAACGGGTTTTGGTCTCGCCTTCGAACGCGCGGGTGACGGCGAGTGGGGCGGCAAGATGCAAGATGACATCACAGATGGCGTCAAGGCGCTCGCCAGCTCCAACTATATTGATCCGAACCGCGTTTGTATTGCCGGTGCAAGTTATGGCGGCTATGCCGCGCTCGCAGGCGCGGTCTTCACGCCAGAGCTCTACAAATGCGTTGTCGCCATCGCACCGGTGGCGGATTTGAATCGCATGCTCCGCGATGAACGGCGCCAGAGCGGCAAAGATCACTGGGTCATAAGCTATTGGGAGAATGTCATGTCCGATGGCGATGCCAGGCGTCAAAAGCTTGATTCAATTTCGCCCGTGAAATTTGCCGAGAATGTCCAAGCCCCGGTGCTGCTGCTGCATGGAGATGATGACACCGTGGTCCCCTTCGCACAAAGCAAAGCCATGGAGCGGGCGCTCAAACGCGCTGACAAGTCGGTGGAGCTGGTCAGGCTCAAAGGCGAGGATCACTGGCTCTCTGTCGCAGATACCCGGATGCAGACGCTGCGCGAAATGGATCGCTTTATCTCCGAACACTTGCCGGTTGAAAACTGAAAGAGCCGCCGCAAGTGAAGTTAAAGGCTCCAAGCGAGGAACCGAGCTTTTGCGCCCCTAATCGAGACGATTGTTGATTAATCACCGAAACAAAATAAGCTCCAAGACTGTTGGAGTTCAAATGAAATATTTCATCCTGTGTTTTGCAATCGTTTTGCATTTTGTTTCCAGCGCAGTGGCGGAAAACACGCATCCTATTCCACCTCTTAAAGCCTACGGGGCGCTGCCGGAGATCTCAAGCGCAGAGATTTCACCCGATGGCACGAAAGTCGCTACGATCGTCCATTTCGACGATCGGTCAATGATGTTGGTGATCAGCCTTGTCGGAGATCCGCCGATCCCAATTGGGATCAGTAATATGAAGCCAAGGGCGGTCTCATTTTATGACAATGATTATGTGATCCTCCGACTCTCTGATACGACAAGCACCATCGGCTTCCGCGCCGAATATGAATTTGACACGGCCGTCGCAATAAATCTGAAGTCAAATGAGTTTGAGCAGCTGCTCTTAGGAACACGAGGTTTGTATCCAGCTCAAAGTGGCTTAGGGCGAATTGTCGGTCGCGCCGCAGAACCGGGCACCGTTTATATGCCGGCCTTTGTGGGGCCGGCGACACGCGAACCATCGCTCGATCTATTTAAAGTCAATCTTAATAGTCCGCGCGGGCGCACATTTAAGCGGGGCACCAGAGATACAATCGATTGGTTCATCGGAAATGATGGGCGGGTTCTGGCGCGTGAGCGCTTCAACAATCAATCCAACAAATATCGACTTGAAGCTTACAAAAACAAGAAGTGGGAGAATATCCTACAGCGCACCTATGAGCTTGGTCCGGTCCGGATGCTCGGCGTGATGCCTGACGAATCCGGTTTGATATTTGTTGAAACACAAGCGGATGGTTTTGATGCACTCATGAAAATTGGTTTCGATGGAGCATTTGAAGGCCCGATCATCGAATCAAGAGACCGAGAGATCGAGGCCTACCTTATCGATAGCAATCGCAAATTCGCTGGCGTGCGGTATTCAGGCGTTGATCCCGAGTATCAGTTTCTGGATCCCGCCCTTCAGGAGAGTTATGACTATGTTAGCCAGGCTCTGCCCAATGCCACGATCTATTTAGACTCCTGGTCCGATCAAAGAGACACCGTCCTCTACCAAGTTTTTGAACCTTCGATCGGCGATGTCTGGCTAACGCATAAAGTTTCAACGGGCGCTCTCCAAAACATCGCCAACCGACGGCCGGACATTCCCGGCAACGCGATCGGCGGGATGTTCGAAGTATTTTATGATGCGAGGGATGGCTTGAGCATTCAGGCCATTGTCACCGGTCCGCCTGGGTGGGTGCCTGGAGAAGGCCCGCCCCTTCCGGCGATTGTCATGCCACATGGCGGCCCGGCTGCATACGATAGATTTGGCTTCGACTGGATGGCCCAGTTTTTTGCCAATCGAGGCTATCTGATACTGCAACCGAATTTTAGGGGGTCAACAGGATTCGGGAGGGCGTTCCAAGATGCCGGTCGCGGCGAATGGGGCGGAAAGATGCAAGACGACATCACTGATGGCGTTCATGCTATGGTGAACTCTAGCTATATTGATCCGAACCGCGTTTGTATTGCCGGTGCAAGTTATGGCGGGTATGCGGCGCTCGCAGGCGCGGCCTTTACGCCAGAGCTCTATAAATGCGTCATAGCGATTGCGCCCGTAAGCGACCTCAATCGAATGCTCGCCTCTGAGAAGCGCCAGTCTGGCAGCGACCACTGGGTGGTCAGCTATTGGGAAGATATTATGGCGGAGGGAGATGCGCGCCGGAAAAAGCTTCGCAACATTTCACCCGTCAATTATGCCGAGAACGTCCAAGCCCCAGTGCTGCTGCTGCATGGAGATGATGACACCGTGGTCCCCTTCGCACAAAGCAAAGCCATGGAGCGGGCCCTCAAACGGGCTGACAAGTCGGTGGAGCTGGTCAGGCTCAAAGGCGAAGATCACTGGCTCTCCGTGGCAGATACCCGGCTGCAGACGCTGCGCGAAATGGATCGCTTTATCTCCGAACACTTGCCGGTTGAAAACTGAAAGAGCCGCCCCTGACGGAACGGCTCTTTCTGGTGTGTTCGACGCGTTTTACTTCTTGATCCGGCCAGCGATTTGTTTGCGGAACTTGTCCGTATAAGGCGGACGCATCATGGCCAGAATCTCATTCCCGGTTTGGGTGTAGATCGCCTTCTTATGGCTGAACTCAAAAAAGCCATCGCGGCCATGATAGGCGCCCATGCCAGACGGACCAACGCCGCCAAAGGGCAAGTCTTCCTGCGCGACGTGGAAGATCACATCATTAACCGTCACCCCGCCTGATGTGGTATTGTTCAACACCATATCGCGCTCGTTTGCATCATCACCGAAATAGTAGAGGCCCAGCGGACGCGGATGATCGTTGACATAAGCCACTGCGTCTTTGGTATCGGAATAAGACTTTAGCGGCAGGATTGGACCAAAAATCTCGTCCTGCATCACCTTCATATCATCGGTCGGGTTGACGACGATATGCGGCGCCATTTTGTGATGCGGCTGCTGGCTGAAATTCTCATTCTGCGGATTGATCTCGATCACCTCAGCGCCCTTTTCACGGGCATCGTCCAAATAGGAATTGAGGCGCTCATAATGGCGCTGATTGACGACCGAGGTGTAATCATCATTGTCTTTCAAACCACTCGGATACATTTTGCCGATCGCGGCTTGTGCAGCGCCGACAAAGTCTCTGGTTTTATCTTCCGGGACGAATGCATAGTCCGGCGCGAGGCAAATTTGCCCAGCATTCAAAGTCTTGCCCGCCATGATCCGACCAGCAGCTTTTTCGAGATCCGCAGACTTGCCGAGGATCACCGGCGACTTGCCGCCGAGCTCTAAGGTCAACGGCACCAAATTATCAGCGGCGGCACGCATCACATGGTGGGCGATCGAGGTCGCACCGGTGAAAATCATATGGTCGAATGGCAATTTCGAAAACGCTGCGCCGACATCAGGTCCGCCGGTGACGACGGCAACCTCTTCTTCGGTGTAATATTTCGCGATCAGCTCTGCCATGAGCGCGCTTGTTTTCTCGGTAAACTCTGAGGGCTTGATCATCGCGCGATTGCCCGCAGCGAAGACATTCGCCAAAGGCGCAAACGTCAAGTTGACCGGAAAGTTCCATGGGCTGATCACGCCAATCACGCCTTTCGGCTGATATTGGATATGCGCTTTGGAGCCAAGCAAGCCGAGCGGGAATTCAACTTTGCGTTTTTCTGGACGCATCCACTTGCGCATATGCTTTTTTGAGAACTTCATGGCGCCAATCGAGCCGGCGATGTCGGTGAAGTTGGATTGATCCACAGATCGATGCCCAAAATCTTCGGCCATCGCTTTTGATAAAGCCTCGCCATGAGTGACCAGTAAATCGATCGATTTATCAATCCACGCTTCGCGCTGTTCCACCGATGGGATCCCATCGCGAATGTGCGCTGCTTTTTGTTTTGCGAGAATGGCCCCCATGCCATCCGCAGAAAGTCCGTCCAATGCCATTATTTCCTCCGAGCGGAATTGTCGTTGACGTAAAGGATACCTCAGAACCGTCAGATTACAAAACAAATCCGCCTGCCGTCACGTCACGGTTTTCAAAGGCGCTCAGCGGAATAAGCTGCTGAGAAACGGGAGAGATCGATGAGCTTCACTAAAATCGCCTATCGTGTCGAAGATGATATCGCCACGATTGCCTTCAATGACCCGAAGACGCTGAATGCCGCTGGCATCGATACGATCGAAGAGCTTTTGCTGGCGCTTGAACAAGCTGCGGACGAAGCGCGGTGCACGATTGTGACCGGGAATGGGCGCGGCTTTTGCTCGGGCGCCAACCTCTCGAGCACGCCGGGCGCAGCGGCGAAGGGAAAGCCTGATGCCGGCAAAGCGCTGGACACGCATTATAACCCCTTCATCAAAGCTATGCGCACGCATCCGCATCCGATCATCACCGCGGTTAATGGCGCCGCGGCTGGGGTCGGCTGCTCGATCGCGCTAATGGGGGATTTCATTATCGCTGCGCAAAGCGGGTATTTCTTACAAGCGTTCCGCCGCATTGGTTTGGTTCCCGACGGTGGATCGACCTTCTTACTGCCGCGCATGGTTGGCCGCGCAAAAGCCATGGAGATGACCCTGTTCGGGGAGAAAGTGTTCGCTGATCAAGCGCTGGAATGGGGTCTTATCAACCGCGTCGTTCCAGACGAGGAGTTGATGCGCGAGGCGCGCGCCTATGCCAAACGTCTTGCGGACGGGCCGACACAAGCGCTCGCTTTGATCCGCGATTTGGTCTGGCAAGCGGAAGACAATGACTTTGACAGCCAGCTCCAAGCTGAGCGTTTTGCGCAACGCACAGCTGGACGCCAACCTGATTTCAAGGAAGGGGTCAAAGCGTTTCGAGAGAAACGCCCAGCTAATTTTCGCAACGTTTGAAGCGGACGACTAGAACGTCATCCGCCGCGGCGATTTCACCTTGGCGCGGCGGGCCTGGATGGCGACGTCGAGCGCCTTGCGGCCCCAATCTGAAGCGGACGTTCGGTCATCCAGGGCTTCAACGGGGAGTGAGACATAGCTCATCGTTATTGTGCGCCCGGTATTTGGATTGGTCCACTCGAAGGCTTCCCCGCCCTCGGACTCCAAATCAGCTTTCAGCGCATCGTCTGATTTTACATAAACGCGATCATCATCGATCAGCGCAAACATATCTTCGCCGGAATACACGCCTGCACCACCAAACATTTTACGGATACGAATACGGCCAAGGCCAGAAAACAAATCTTCCACATAGGTGTGGAACGGATTGTCCAATTTCGTCATTCAATTCCTCCTACAATTTTCCCTGATCTGTCTACCGATTTGGACCACCGGCGCGATTTTCGGGTGACGCAGGGGAAAATGGGAATAGTTTCCCGCTTTGGCAACCCTGACAGCGCTGACATAGAAACTAAAAAGTTCGTATTCTCGTTTTGGGGCAGAAAATACCCCAAACTACACGCAATTTTTCAGTATGTTTCGCTTATTGCGCTACCAATCCAGGGCCGCATAGACCAATTGTTGGAATTGCGGTCGGATCGGATAGCAACCCGTTGGAATCATTTGCGTCGCTTGGATCGCGATCAATTCTTCAATCGGATCGATCCAGAAGAAGGTATTTGCAAGCCCTCCCCAACTGAACGAGCCCAACGATCCAGGCGTCAGGGTTTCGGCGACATCGACCACGGTCGACCCACCAAGGCCAAATCCATTGCCTTCCATGCGCGCTTCGGAAAATGTTTTGTCACCCATTTCCTTGATGGTTTTGCCGCCGGGCAGATGATTCATGCGCATAAACTCAACCGTCTTCGGACTGAGGAGCCGTGCGCCTTCAAGGCTCCCGCCTTGTAACAGCATCAAGCAGAAGCGGTGATAATCGTGCAGCGTCGAGACCAACCCGCCGCCGGCATTTAGCAGTTTTGGCTGGGTCTTATACGCTTGGCTCTCAGCGCCCGCGCCATCGCTGAGCGTGACCTCACCAGTGATCGGATTCTTCGCATAACACGCCATCAATCGATCAAGTTTCGCGTCCGGCACATAAAAGTCCGTGTCGACCATGCCAAGCGGCTCAAAGATTCGCTCGCGGAAGAAAACGTCCAGCGACATCCCGCTGGCGACTTCCACCACACGCCCGAGAATATCGGTTGAGTGGCCATAATTCCATCGCGCGCCCGGCGAGAAGACGAGGGGCAATTTGGCGATCCGCGCGCACATCTCGCCAAGCGTTTCGCCATCCCCTTCCCCCAAATTACCGATCTTCTCAGCGCGATAAAGGGCATCGACCTCATGCTGAAACAGGAAGCCATAGGTCACACCGGTCGTATGCGTGAAAGCGTCGCGCACGGTCATGGCGCGATCCGGCGCACGGGTTTTGTAGTCTTTTAAATCGCCGCCATCCCAGACCTCAGTCGCGGCGAATTCCGGGATATAGCGCGCAATTTCATGATCAAGGCGGATCACACCCTCATCATGCAGCATCATTGCGGCAACTGAGGTGATCGGTTTGGTCATCGAATAAATGCGAAAGATCGTATCCGGACCAATCGGCGCGCCGCCATCCAGATGGGTGTTGCCGCGATAGGCTTCATGCACAATCTGACCGTTCCGTGAGACCAAGGTGGCCATACAGGGCAGCTTGCCTTGGCTCAGATACGCTTGATCGAAATAGTCGGGAATAAAGTCTAAGCGCTCAGCGTTCAGGCCGACATCTTCGGGGGCAAAATCGTGCTCGGTATCTGGCATTTAGATCTCTCCACGCTTGGCTGCGCGGCCCAGCTCGCGCGCGATGATAATTTGTTGGATCTGCGTCGTGCCTTCATAAAGCCTGAAAATCCGCGCGTCTCGGAAAAACCGCTCGACCCCGTAATCGGCGACATAGCCCGCACCGCCGAACACTTGCACGGCTCGATCCGCGACCCGGCCCACCGCTTCTGATGCAAACATTTTGCAGCATGAAGCGAGCATCGTGACAGGCGCGCCCGCATCGCGCTTCTTGGCCGCATCTAGGATCATGCATCGCGCCGCATACGCCTCGGCCTGACTGTCCGCGATCATCGCTTGGATCAGTTGATGCTGCATAATCGGCTTACCGAACTGCTCGCGCTCCATGGCATAATTCACCATCTCGCTGATCAGACGATCCATCATACCGGTGCAGACTGACGAGATGTGCAATCGGCCTTTGTCCAAGACACTCATGGCGACTTTAAAGCCCTCGCCTTCGCCGGCCACCATCATGTCGGCGGAGACGCGGGCATTGTCGAAATTGACATCGCAAATATGCGCGCCTTGTTGACCCATTTTCTTTTCTGGCTTGCCAACGGAAAGACCCGGCGTATCGCGCGGCACAATGAAGGCTGACACCCCTTTGGCGCCGGGCTCTTCCGGGTTTGTCCGTGCCATCACGGTAAACAGATCTGCGACATTGGCATTGGTGATATAACGCTTGCCGCCATTCAAGATATATCCATCGCCATCCTTGGTGGCTTTGGTGCGCAGACCGGCCGCATCCGACCCAGCTTCGGGCTCGGTCAGGGCAAAACTGGTCACGATCTCACCGCTGGCAATGCCCGGCAGATAGGTTTCCTTTTGCTGCTCGGTTCCGAACAGGACCAGAGCTTGCGAGCCAATCCCGATATTCGTACCCGCCGCCGAGCGAAACGCGGGCGACGTCCAACCCAGCTCAAACCCGACCAGGCATTCGGTTTCCATATCGAGCCCGAGTCCGCCATAGCTTTCCGGCACCGCGAGCCCGAACAGGCCAAGCGTTTTCATTTCTTGAACGAGATCATCCGGGACCAAATCGTCCTCAGCGACTTGGGCTTCGGCGGGCACGCAGCGCTCGCGGACAAAGCGGCGAACCTGGTCGATCAGCGCAGCGCGAATTTCTGGATCAAAGGCCATAGGTCAATTCCTCCGAACGCTTACAATACCCGAGCTGAGCGCCAAGTCGAACCCTGACGCATCGTCACGCTGGCGAATTGAACTGCAGTCGCTAACAAGAGCGTCAAGGAGATGATCAAATGGAAACGGTAACAATCAACGAAGGTGAGTTTGCCGGTTGGTACACCTGGCCGGGCGAACCGTTTGAATATGAAACGGCAGGCCCGTTCTATATGCGCCGGGAAGAAGACGGTAGCATGGTGGCAGCGTTCCGGGCGGAGCACAAACACATGAATGCTGGCGGCGTCGTGCATGGTGGCGCGCTTATGACCTTTGCCGACTTTGCTTTATTCGCGCTCGCGCATTCCGGTGAGGATGATGGCTATGGCGTGACCGTGGCCTTCACCTCAGAGTTTCTGGCCGGTCCCAAGGAAGGCGAACTGATCGAAGCGCGCGGCGAGGTGATGGGCGGTGGGCGTTCGATCACCTTTGTTCGCGGCGTGATTACCGGCGACGGAAAACCTGTGCTTAATTTCTCCGGCACGATCAAAAAGCGCCACAATAAAGCTGATCGCAAATGACACGAATTGGCACGCCGCTATCGCCGGGCGCCACAAAAGTCTTGTTTCTCGGCGCCGGCGAGCTTGGCAAAGAAGTGATCATCGAATTGCAACGCCTCGGCGTTGAGGTGATTGCCTGCGACCGCTATCCGAACGCGCCCGGCATGCAGGTGGCGCACCGCGCGCACGTCTTTGATATGACCGATGGGGCGGCCTTACGCGCGGTGATCGAACGCGAAAAGCCACAGCTCGTCGTTCCCGAAATCGAGGCGATCGCGACGGAGGCATTGGCAGCGGTCGAAGCTGCTGGCATCGCCACGATTATCCCCACAGCGCGGGCGACCCAGCTGACCATGGACCGAGAAGGCATACGCCGATTGGCGGCGGAGACTCTAGGCTTGAAGACCAGTCCATATGCCTTTGCAAGCGATCCTGAAACGCTCGCGCAAGCGGCCGAACAAATAGGCTATCCCGTATTCGTCAAACCGGTCATGTCCTCTTCCGGCAAAGGCCAATCCAAAGTCGATTGCGCCGCGGATATTGGCGCGGCTTGGACGCACGCTTTAAGCGCCGGACGCGGTAATCAGGTGCGAGTCATTGTCGAAGGCGCGATCGCGTTTGAGTATGAAATCACCCTGCTCACGGTTCGTCATCGCGACGGCACCAGCTTTTGTGCGCCGGTCGGACATCGCCAAGACGACGGCGACTATGTCGAAAGCTGGCAACCGCAAGCGATGATCGAGACGGCGCTGGAGACAGCGCGAGGCATGGCGCGCAAAGTCACCGACAATATTGGCGGCCTTGGAGTATTTGGCGTCGAGCTCTTTGTGAAAGGGGACACGGTTTGGTTTTCCGAAGTCAGTCCCCGCCCGCATGATACCGGCCTCGTCACACTTGCCACGCAAGATCAAAGTGAGTTTGCGCTGCACGCGCGCGCGATCCTCGGCTTGCCCGTTGACACCAGCCTCAACCGTCCAGGCGCGAGCGCAGTGATCTATGGCGGGGTTGAAGCTGAGGGCGTGTCTTTTGATGGAGTCGCCGAGGCGCTGTCAGACCCGGGCACGCAGGTCCGATTGTTCGGCAAACCCGTTTCATATGAAAAGCGGCGCATGGGCGTCGCCGTTGCTCATGCGGACCGTGTCGAGACGGCGCGGGAGAAAGCTAAGCGCGCCGCTGGAGCTGTCAAAGTCGTCGCTAATTAGCGCTGGTTAAGTGCACCCCCTAACAACGCAGTTGGACTCATCCTGAGCAAAGTCGAAGGATGAGACGTTCACAACCCGCGCTCATCCCGGCGCAGGCCGGGATCTCG
>JBCCXW010000010.1:0-37943 GCA_039191105.1 Pseudomonadota bacterium | reverse complement strand
TGGCGGCTGTAGATGCATCCGCCCTGCGACATCACGGTCTATGGCCTCTGATCACAGTCGCGCGATTTATCTGGTGTTCAGCTTGCATATGTTAATTGGATGTGAATGCTGACGTGAGGAGGTCGATGAATATGATGAAACTGCGTATATCTTCTGCGCTTCTGGCGCTGGCTGTCTTGGGCGCTTGCACCACCGCAACGCCATATCAAGCGGCAACCGGCAATCAAAAAGGCTATGCCAACCAACAAATCGAAACCGATCGATGGCAAATCAGTTTCGCAGGCAATAGTCTGACCGATCGCCAAACCGTCGAAACCTATCTCTTATATCGAGCGGCGGAGCTCACCGATTTGGAAGGCTTCGATTACTTTCGCGTAATTCAACGCAACGTTGATGAAGATCGCCGCATCCGGGCGACGGGATACGACCCGTTTTACTCAGGATTCCACTGTAATTACCGCTTTTACGGGCGGTATGGCCGCCTCTATGGATATCCCAGCACCTGGTCAAGACGCGGCTTTTATGATCCGTTTTGGGGCAACCAAATAGATTTCCGCGAAATTGTGCGATACGAGGCGACGTCCGAGATTGTCATGGGCAAGGGTGAAAAGCCGGATGATCCATCCTTTTTTAACGCGGACGAGGTTTTAATGAACCTGTCAGGTCAGATCGTACGTCCAGACGTTTGATCCTACCTCGACGCGTAGAGTTAGTAGAGTAGTGTAGAGTGGATAAAGCCCGCCAATCTGGCGGGCTTTGGCCGTTTTAGCGCTTGATGTCGCCTTATCGCGGCGCCATCCGGATCGCTCCATCGAGCCGAACATCCTCGCCATTGAAATAGCCGTTTTTGCACATTTCAACCGCCAAAGATGCATACTCGTCTGGGTTTCCAAGTCGGGCTGGATTTGGCACCTGGGCACCGAGCGCCTGTTTGACATTTTCTGGTGCGGCCGCAAGCAGCGGCGTATTGAAGATCCCTGGCAAAATCGTGTTGACGCGGATCAACTCGCGGGACAAGTCACGCGCGATCGGAAGCGTCATGCCAACCACCCCGCCCTTGGACGCAGAGTAAGACGCCTGACCAATCTGCCCATCTTCAGCCGCAACTGAGGCCGTGTTCACAATCGCGCCGCGTTCGCCGTCGATCGGATCGAGGGTCATCATACCCGCTGCAGATTTGGCAATACAACGGAAAGTCCCGACCAAGTTAATCTGAATGATCAGGTCAAACTTATCCAGCGGGAAGTGTTTGATTTCTCCCGTTTGCTTGTCGCGGCTCGCCGTTTTGACGGCATTGCCCGTCCCGGCGCAATTGATCAGGATCCGTTCTTGGCCAATCGCCGCGCGCGACTTCTCGAAGCCCGCATCGACACTCTCGTCCGAGGTGACATTGACATTGCAGAAAACGCCGCCGATTTCGCTTGCCACGGCTTCGCCTTTTTCCTCATTTAAATCAAACAATGCGCATTTAACGCCATGGCTGGACAGGAGCCGAGCTGTGGCGGCGCCGAGGCCTGAAGCGCCCCCAGTAATGACGGCCGAAACGTTAGAGTTGAGTTCCATCGAATATCCTCCAATATAAGGTCTGGAGGCGGTGTAGAAGGAAGTTTGCAAGCGGCCAATGTCTGACCCAACGGAAATTATCATAGAAAACGGCGATAGCATTCCGACACAATTGCCGATTCCGACGGAAAAGCAGCGCAAACGCACGCGCCGCAAGCTGGTGCCGAAGCTGCTGCGCGTCGCGGGGCGGATCCCATTTGCCGATGATTTGGCCGCCGCTTATTATTGCGCCATCGATCCAGACACGCCGATGAAAGTGAAATTGGTCCTATTTTCAGCGCTCGGCTATTTCGTTTTACCCGTTGACGCGATCCCTGATGTGCTGACAGGGCTCGGTTTTACCGATGATGCAACTGTGCTCGCCGCGGCGATCGGGATTGTCGGCGCACATATCCAGGACGCGCACCGTATCGCCGCGCGCCGCTTGCTTGGCTTGCCGCCACACACACAGACTTAACCAATCGTCGGATCAAAGCTTGGAGAGACCGGCAGGATCTCTCTGACACCCCTGCCATCATCAACCGTTGGGTCGATTTCCATGATCGCCAAAGAGCGCTCGGCGGTGCCATTATCCCGGAAACGGAAGAGGCCGTTAATGCCCATAAACCCATCACGGTTAATCAACTCAGCTGGCAGCAACACCCCATCCTCAGACAAGGCCGCAACCAAAGCCGCAGCGTCATAAGACACCGCCGCAAGCGAGGTTGGCGATGTCCCGTACATCCGCGCATAACGTGCTTCAAAGTCAGCGATTTCAGTCGAAGGCGCAGTCGGGAACCAGGCCCCGCGCAGGCTCGGTTCGCGCCAAACGCTAGGATCGTTCCAGCCGCCAGTGCCAAGCATTTTTACCTGACGGGTATCGACGCCATAATAGGCCAGCAAAGGCCCAATTCGACGTAACCGGCTGCCGCGCTCTGGCACCAAAACGGCAACCCGCCCGCCTTGTTCGACGGACGCGGCAACGATTTGCGCGAAGTATTCCGCTTCTGTGTTCGGGTTAGCGGTATCTGGCGGATAGAAGGCCGAGGTCAGCATCAGGCCGCCATTCGCCACCACAGCGGCTTGCATCGCCGCTTCAACGCGCTGACCAAGCCCGCTTTGAGGCCCGAAAAACGCAAACTGATCATAGCCCCTCAGCGCGGCATATTCGATAATCGCAGACACTTCTTCTTCCGGCGCAATCGAGGCCAGCCAGGCACCATAGCTCGCCACCGACCGGTCATTGGAGAAGGCAATGACGGGCCGGCCGTCTTCCGGCGAGGGCGCGCTAAAGCTGAAAAACGGCGTGTCATCTACAGGCATAAGCGCCTCGCGCACGGGCTGGACATTGGCGCCAAAGAGCGGGCCAAGCACGATGTCGACATCTTTGTCGAGCAAATCCTCAGCCGCCGACAAGGCCTGGCTCTGCGACCCGCCCGTATCTTTCGGAATCAGCACAATATTTTGATTGCCATAATCAAACAGGGCGAGCTCAATCCCCGCCAACATCCCTTCCGCTTGTTGGCGCACGCGCTCATTCGGATGCGAAAACGGCAATAAGACCCCCGCGCGGATCAGCTCCCGCCCGTTCATATGCGGCGGCGTATAGGGACCAGACGGCATCGCCAAAGCGGGCTCTTCCATGCCCTCTTCTTCGATATCGGCAATATCTGACTCCGCCCCTTCATCACCGGGGATAGGATCGACACGGGGATTGCCCGTTGAGATCGGACCAACCGGTCCGGGTGATTGCGTCGCACATCCGGAAACCGCTAAAACCGCCGCGAAAAAGAGGATTGGCAGCAACGTGCGGACGCGCGATGGTGATTGCAATGACATCAAAAGACCCTTCTTCAACGACGCCCGAACGCGACTCAGGTGAACTTAAAACCGGGTCAGATTCGGCGCAACCACTGGATCCCGGTCTTTACATCGTGGCCACACCAATCGGCAATCTCCGCGATATCACGCTGCGCGCGCTCGACACGCTGACAGCCGTTGACGAAATCTTAGCCGAAGACACCCGCGTCGCGCGGCGTTTGCTCGAAGCCTATAACATACGCGTCAAACTCAGCCCCTATCATGACCACAATGGGGCGAAGCGCCGACCAGACATATTAAATCAGCTGGCCGCCGGTCGCCGCATCGCCCTCATCAGTGACGCCGGTACCCCCATGATCGCGGACCCCGGCTGGAAACTCGTCCGAGACGCCCTCGGGGCGGGCCATGCGGTCATCCCTATTCCCGGCCCATCAGCATTCTTAGCTGGATTGGTGGCGAGCGGTCTGCCCAGCGACCGGTTCATGTTTTGCGGCTTCCTGCCGCCAAAATCGACCGCCCGCAAGCGCGCCGCAAGCGCCTATGCCAATGTACCGGCGACGCTCGTCCTTTATGAAACCGGACCTCGGCTCGCCGACTGTTTGGCCGACTTGGCAGCCGTGTTCGGGGCGGCACGCGAGGCTGCAATTTGCCGAGAGTTGACCAAACTGTTCGAGGAAACCCGGCGCGGATCGCTTGACGAGCTGGCCGCGTTCTATCGCTCGCATGGCGCGCCAAAAGGCGAAATCGTGCTACTGATTGCGCCCCCCTCAAAGGCCAAGATCAGCGATGTCGAACTGACCGCGGCGCTCAGCGACGCGCTACAATCACTATCGGTCAAACAAGCGGCGGCCGAGATCGCAGAGACATTTGGCCTGCCCAAACGCGACGTCTATCAGCGGGCCCTCGCCCTTAAGGATGGCTAAGCGCGATCGCCGGGGAGCCGAAAAACGGGGACGATACGCTGAAGCGCTCTCCGTGCTCTGGCTGCGCCTAAAGGGCTATTCGATCCTCGCCACGCGCCTCAAGCTGGCGGTTGGCGAGATCGACATCATCGCGCGGCGGGGCAACGTGCTGGCCTTCATTGAGGTTAAATTTCGGACAGAATTGGCGACGGCGCAAACCGCTGTGACGGGCAAAAGCTGGGCCCGCATTGCCCGTGCGGCAGATGTCTGGACAGCGCGCCATCCGAGCCTATCGCAGCTCGACTGGCGATATGACCTGATCGCCTGGTCACGCCGGACCTGGCCGCGCCACTATCGCGATTATTGGCGCCCTTGATTGATGCCGCATTCTCGCCCAAACCCTTAACTATGGATCGCGCGATCACCTTAGCGTCTCTGATCTAGGAGCCCCAATTCATGTCTCATCGTCTGATCACTCTCTGCCTTGTTGCTGCTTTGCCCGCGCTCAGCGGCTGCGCAACAGCGATTGTCGGTGCTGCAGGCGCCACTGCTGTCACCGCCACACAAGAACGCAGTTTCGGCGAAGCCATCGACGATGCGGGTGTGTCGAACGAGATTAAGACCCGACTGATCGCCAATGGGGGTTTGGGCGAAGTGGATGTCGAAGTCGCAGCCGGCTTGGTGCTGCTCTCGGGCCGCGTGCAAACCCCCGAATTACGGCTAAAAGCAGAGAGCATCGCATGGTCTGTTCGGCGCGCCGATGATGTCGCAAATGAGATCCGCATTGAGTCGCCCGGGGGCTTTTTCGCCAATGCCTCAGACGAGCTGATTTCAACCCGCGTCCGCGCCCGCCTGCTCGGCTCCTCAACCGTGCAAGCGAACAATTTCAATGTCGAAACCTATGGCGGCACGGTTTATCTGTTGGGGGTCGCGCGGTCGCCAAAAGAACTCGAACAAGCGGCTGAAGAAGCCAGCAAAGTTGGCGGCGTCAATCAAGTCGTTTCTTTTGTGCGTTTGCGTAACTCACGGGGTGAAATTGTGCCCTACCGCCCGGGGACACCCGCAGTGGCGGAGAGCGGCGAACTCCTTGGCGGTCCCAGCTAAAGCCTTCCTTGCGACAACCTTTGCAATCGGGGCGTTCCCCCTCATATAGGCGACTGACGCATTTAGGAGCCGCCATGAGTCTGCGCGTTGCGATCCAAACCGATCCCTTAGAAACAGCTGCAATCGAGTCGAACACGACATTTGCGCTGGCCGAAGCGGCCCAGGCGATCGGTGCACACTTGTTTGAATATCAACCCGAAAATCTAAGTTATCGCGAAAATCGGATCACCGCATTTGCCCGGCCGATGACGGTCCAACGGGTCGCAGGTCTGCCTGCTCTTTTCGAGGACCGCGTGACCCTCGATCTGCGCACCGATATTGACGTTGTCCTGATGCGCCAGGACCCGCCCTTTGACATGTCGTATATCACCGCGTGCCATATCCTCGAATTGCTGAAACCGGACACGCTGGTTTTAAATGATCCAGAGCACGTGCGCTCCGGGCCGGAAAAGCTCTATCCGATGCTCACCCCAGAGTTCATGCCGCCAACCTTAATTACGCGGGACAAAAGCGAAATCGACGCTTTCCGATCGGATCATCAGGATGTGATCCTGAAGCCGCTTTACGGTTTTGGCGGCGGCGATGTGTTCCGCATCAAGCCAGAAGATAGCAATTTCAATGCTTTGGTCGATTTATTCCTCAGCCGCACACGGGAACCCCTCATCGCCCAAGCCTTTCTTCCGGCGGTTGCTGACGGCGATAAGCGGATCATTCTGATCGATGGCGAGGCCGTCGGCGGGTTTAATCGCGTGCCGCTCAAAGGGCATGCCCGCTCAAACCTTGCCGTGGGGGGGACCGCCGAAGCGAGCGATTTAAGCGCGGCCGATTTGGCGATATGCGCCGCGATTGGGCCAGACTTGAAAGCGCGCGGGCAGGTCCTGGTCGGCATCGATGTCATTGGCGGCCGCCTAACGGAAGTCAACAACACCTCTCCGACGGGGGTTCAGCAAGTGCGAGACTTTACAGGACGCGATCCAGCGGCGATGTTCTGGCAAGTTGTGCAAGACAAACTTGCCAATGCCTAAGCCGAGGGCCAGGATCCAACCATGAAAATTAATGCGTTCACATTACTCGCCGCACTCTCGCTCAGTCTCGCCAGTCCGGCTTGCGTCCAAGCGGAAGATACCAAAACCACAGAAAAAGACACGCCCGCGGACCAGACACCCGGGGGCAGTTTCAATCTCGATTTGCCGACGGACACGGGAGGCGGTCCGACCAGCACGAGCGGCTTTAATCTCGATTTGCCGACCACCGCAACGCAAAGCACCGATGGTTTCAATTTCGGCCCAGAGCTGACCGCTTCGAGTGGCCTTTCGGAAGTGCCGGAAATCAATACAGAAATTGGCGTCGTCGGCGAGCCATCCGCCAGCGAACCGGCAGTGCAACCCGTCGACGATGACGAGCCAGTGATCCGTCTCGAATAAAATATAGAATCGTTCTTTATTTGTTCTTTACTTTTTGCTATCAAGTATAGTGGAAGGAAAGATTTGAATGGTTGCAAGAATTACGACCTTTGCTTTCGAAGGCATTGAAGCAAAGCCCGTGAACGTCCAAGTTCATATGGCCGGCGGCAATCAACCCGCCTTTATGATTGTTGGATTACCCGATAAAGCGGTTGGAGAAAGCCGCGAACGCGTCCGCGCCGCCTTCAGCGCGATTGGGCTCGCATTGCCGCCAAAACGGATCACTGTGAACCTTGCGCCGGCGGACCTGCCGAAAGAAGGCAGTCATTATGACCTCGCAATTGCGCTTGGCATTATGGCCGTGATGGACTTGGTGCCGGGCGATGTCTTAGACGGCCATGCGGCAATTGGAGAGCTGTCTTTGGATGGCCAATTGGGTCCCACCCTCGGCGTTCTGCCGGCTGCGATCAAAGCGCTGGATCTCGATATGCGCCTGATCTGTCCCGCCGTGTGCGGGCCCGAAGCGGCCTGGGCGGGAGAAGGCAATCTGGCCGCGCCCAACCTGATCAGCTTGATCAATCACTTTACCGGTCGAGCCGTCCTGACGTGTCCGCCGCCCGGGACGATTGTCGATGCTGGGCCGCAACCGGATTTGCGGGATGTCAAAGGCCAAGAAGGCGCTAAGCGGGTTTTGGAAATTGCGGCGGCGGGGGGCCATAATGTCCTGTTCTGCGGACCACCGGGGTCGGGCAAATCCATGCTCGCAAAGCGGTTGCCGGGGCTATTGCCGCCGCTCTCGACACGCGAGCTTCTCGATGTCTCGCAAATCCAGTCCGTGTCGGGCTTGCTGGAGCGCGGGCAGCTCTCGCACGCGCGGCCGTTTCGAGCGCCGCACCATTCAGCCTCAATGGCCGCTCTGGTTGGCGGCGGCATTCGCGCGCAGCCCGGCGAGATTTCTTTGGCCCATCATGGCGTGCTGTTTTTGGATGAGTTGCCGGAATTCTCAAGCCAAGTGCTCGACAGTTTGCGACAACCGCTTGAGGATGGTGAGGTGACGATTTCACGCGCCAATCGGCATGTGAAGTATCCCTCGCGCTTTCAGCTCATTGCCGCCATGAACCCATGCCGATGCGGCGGCACAGCAACGGGGCGATGCCGCAAAGGCCCGCATTGCGCGGAACAGTATCAAGCGCGCCTTTCCGGCCCTTTCCTTGATCGCATCGATCTGTTTTTTGACACGCCGCCGGTTTCGGCAATCGATCTGACGCTCCCAACGCCCGAGGAAGACAGCGCCGCCGTCGCCCATCGCGTCGCGCACGCTCGGATCGCGCAAATTAAACGCTACGAGCCGGCGATGCCGCCGCAAGCACGGCGCCTCAATGTCGATGCAACGGGCGACTTGCTCACACGATATGCCGCCCCGGACGATGCCGGTCGCGCGCTTCTGTCGGACGCGGCAATCAAGCTTAGCCTATCCGCGCGCGGCTATCACCGGGTGTTAAAAGTGGCGCGCACCATCGCAGATTTAGATAGCGCCGATGCCGTGCGCCGCGTGCACGTCGCCGAAGCCCTGTCTTATCGCCGTCGCCCGCCCCAGGAGTCCCAAACCGCGCGCCAAGATGCCTTAGCGCAATAAACACAGGAGGTCGAATTGCTCTAATTTGCTTCTGTAAAAGCACGCCGCATCGAGTCGCGCAAAGGCTGGATCAAATATTGTAAGATCGTCCGTGACTCGGTCACGATCATCAGCTCTGCCGGGATCCCTGGGGTGAGCTTATCGTCGATTTGAAGCTGTTCGAGCGTTTCGCGCGGGACACTGACTTCGGCTTTGAAATAAGTCGCGCCGGTGCGTTCTTCAACCAAGGCGTCCGCAGAAACGGTTTTCACAATGCCTTCGATTTGCGGCAGATCCCGGCGCAGAGTCGAAAACGTGACGCGGGCTTTCAAACCGGCGCGGACGATGTCGACATCGTTCGGACTAACCTGGGCTTCGATAATCAGCTCATCTGTCAACGGGACGATGTCGACAATCGGTTCACCGGATCGCACGACGCCGCCCAGCGTTTTATAGCGCAGAGAAACCACAGTCCCATCGCTCGGCGAGACGACAGTGGTCCGCGCCAAGGTGTCTTCGTCGGTGACAACGACTTCTTCGGTTTGCACGCGTTCGCTGCGCGTATCAGCAATTTGTTGCGCGATTTCGGAGCGCCGCGTGGCCATCATTTCGGTGCGCTGGACGACCACTTCATTGATTTGGCCCTCGATCCGGCGAATGTCGGATTGCCGCGTGGAGATTTGGCCGCTCAGCGATTCTTCTTCACGTTGCAGGGCGAGCAATCGCGGCTCTGCATAGAGCTGCTTCTCAACCAATTGCGCAGCCGCTTCGATTTCTTGGTTGAGCAGCGCCCGCTGGCGCGCCAGGCTGTCAATCGCGGCGAAATGCCCTTCGATTTCGGACCCATATTGCTCTTCGCGCTCGCTCAACAATTCAAGCTTGGCCTGGGCCAAATCAAAAGACTTCTCGAGCAATTCGGTTTCGCTGCGGGCAACATCTGACAGGCGAGGATCGACGCTAAAATCGATATCCGACAGGTCCATGTTGCGTCGCCCGGCCATCTCCGCGGTCAGCCGGCTCTCAATAATCTTCAGCGTTTGCAGGCGGGCGCGAGAGATGTTTCGGTCGGCCAAAGCCTGCGTGCGATCAAGAATCACCAGCGGATCGCCTTGTTTGACCACATCCCCATCACGAACGAGAATATCGGTAATAATGCCGCCTTCAAAATGCTGAACCACGCGGCGCGAGCCCTCTGGGTTCACTGTGCCAATCGCCAGCGCACCGCCGGAGATCGGCGCCAGCGCTGCAAACCCGAGCAGAACCGAAAAGAGCAGCAACGCGCCGTATGTCGCGATCCGAGTCGTATATCCAAAATCCGGACGATCCGAGTCCTGTGTCTGCGCGCGCGGGGTCATCGCGCCAATCGCAAGCGCCGTCTTATCCATTGCCGCTGGTCTCTTTTTGCGATCGAACAACGGCTAAACTGGCCGCAGGATTGCTGACCGAAATCGGGCTTTTGGGGGACGCATCTTGTTGAGACGCCTCAGCTTTGCGGTCTTGAACCACCCCGGTTTGACCGTTGAGCAACAAGATCCGGTCGCACATTTTGACTAAGCTGGCATCATGGGTCGCGACAATCACGGTTTGCGACTTCGCTAAGGCCCGCTGCAGGAAGGTCGCAACGCCGGCGCGTCCGGCATCATCCAAATGCGCTGTCGGCTCGTCTAAAATCAATATTCGCGGTTCATTGAAATTCGCGCGCGCGAGCCCAATCAATTGCGTTTGCCCGCCCGATAGACGATTGCCGAGCGGTCCAACTTGTGTGGCATAGCCGTCGGGCAATTGCAGGATCAGCTCATGCGCGCCAACCGAACGCGCGGCATCAATGATCGCCTCATCACTGGCTTCTTCAGCGAAGTGAGAAATGTTTTGCGCCACCGTGCCGTCGTAAAACACGGAAAGTTGCGGGAGATAGCCGACAATCTCGCCGAATTGGCTACGGTTCCATTGGCGAACCTCAGCACCATCAATCTCGACCCGGCCGCGCACGGGTGTTTCGACGCCGGTTAGAATTCGGCAAAGCGTGGTTTTCCCGGTTCCGGACGCTCCAACCACGCAAAGCATAGTACCTGGTTCGGCATTGAACGTGACCTCGCTAAAGAGCGGTTCGCGTTGCCCGGCATGGACGAAGGTCACCCGCTTCGCGCTGACGCGGCCGGTTGGGTCCGGCAGACGCAAGCGTTCGGTCTCGGCTTCTGTGTGCTGGGCCAGCTCCCGCAAGGACGTCATCGCATCTCGCGCCGATTTAAAGCTGCGCCAGGCGTTCATCGATTGCTCCACGGGCGCCAGCGCGCGCGACATTAAAATCGACCCGGCAATCATGCCGCCGGCGGTCATTTCTCCGCGCAGCACTAAGAGTGCGCCGATGCCAAGCGAGGCCGATTGCAGGATCATGCGCAAGCCCTTGGACAGACCCGTGGCATGCGCCAGTGTGGATTGCACCTTTCGATGCCGGTCCTGATACGTTTTCGATGCGCTTTGATAGCGGTGGACCGCAAGATCCCGCATCCCAGCACTCTCAATATAGTCGGCGCCCTGCAGGAATGTGTCGGCGACTTTTGTGGCTTCGAGATCTGCATTGCGCACCTGGTCCGCCGCCGCGCGGGCCCGCCGGTCCGTGATCAAAGCGATGGTGAACAAAACGATCCCGCCAGCAACCGTGAGCACGCCAATATACGGATGCAAAACAAAGGTGAGCGCTATGAAGAAGGGCGCAAATGGCAAATCAAAAAACGGCGTGATCGCATTGCCGCCGATGAAGTTCTGAACTTGTTGCAGATCGCGCAAATGCCGCCCCGATTTATCGCCGCTGCGGATCGAGTCCTGCAAGGATGCGGTCATCGCATGCGGTGCGGCGCGCTGGATCACCCATGCCCCCAATTGCACCAATGAACGGCTGCGCAAAGCATCAAACAGACCGAGCCCGATATAGGCGACGAGCGCGATCATCGAGACCCAGAACAGTGTGGCCAACTGGGCCGACATCAAGACACGATCATAGACCTGAAGCATATAAATCGGCGAGGTCAGGAGCAGCATGTTGAGCATGCCTGAAATCAACGCGATGGGGACGACCCCTCGGCGCGTGTCTTTTACGATGGCATCTGCCCAAGTCATGATTTTAGATCAACACCTTTACGCAACTGCCGATTGATCAGCCTGTGGTCATGCAACATCCCACGCATGACTATTGATGAGTAGACCGGACACGTCGAACCCATCAAGCGTAAGATCGCTGCTGGGCGGTGTATAGGATATGGGCGCGTCACGATCTAATCCCTCTTTCGCCGTGTCGATCTCTAAAGTGGGCGACAAGCTTGCGGCAGCGGAAATCGGTTCAAACTGGGTTTCCACCATCTCGCTCACACTGCTCGTCTCATCTTCGAAAGCTTTGACCGGCACGAAGATCACGGATGCATCTTTTGTGCCGTCCGACGCGGCGCTGAGCGGATCAACTGCGTCTTCGGTTTCGACCGGGCTGGTTTTAGCCGGCATAGCGGCAGCAGCAGCGGCGGTCGCCGTGGCATAAATCACCGAGTCGAGGACCATTTCTTGCGTATTGTCGTTGAGATCAATTTTGACATGGAACTCGCCAGCATCGAAGCCTTCGATGAGCTTTATGATCGAGCCGCCACCGGCGGTGCGGACTTCAACATTGCCTTCGGTCAGGCCGAGCGCCGTCAAGTCGATCACATCTCCGGGCGCCCAATCGCGAATGGTATCAATCGCGCCATTGATCGAAGTGCCTGGCGCGAAAGTAAACGCGTCTGGCGCTTCGGTGCCCCGCAAATTCTCTTTGCCGACGCTGGCATCAATGACATTGAATGCGCTCGGATCCGTAACGGTGACGGTGACGGTCGCTTGAGACGTTAAATCGCCGTCGCTCACGGTATAGGTAAACGTCTCGATGCCGACAAAACCAGGATTTGGCGTGTATTGTAGAAGGCCGCTACCAAGCTCTTCTACTGTCCCATTAAGCGGGTCTGACGTCTCGATCAGGCTCAAATCGTCGCCATTCACATCGCTATCATTGGCAAGGACATTGATCACTGTGGCGGCACCGAGCGCGGTGCTGGCACTATCATCAACGGCATCCGGCGCGGTCGGCGGTGGGGGCGGCGGCGGTGGTGGTGGCGGTGGCGGCGGGCTGCCACTGTCATACTGAACCGAGGCCATAACTTGTTCTTCAGTGAAACCATTGAGGTTGATTTTGACGTGGAACTGACCCGCGCCAAAACCCTCAATAATCTTGAGCGTCGTTCCACCTGAAACTGTGCGCGTTTGGAACGCGCTCTCAGTCAGTCCGAGGCCGGTCAGGTCAATGATGTCGCCGAGGGCCCAGTCACGGATCGTATCAATCGCGCCATTGACGGAGGTTCCGGCCGCGAAGGTGAAGGCATCGGCTTGATCCGTGCCTTGTAGATTCTCTTTGCCGACATTGGCCGAGACCACATTGAACGCGTTGGGGTCGGTGACCGAAACGTTCACCGTGGCCATACTTGGCTGGCCTTGGGTGTCGACAATCGTGTAGGTGAAGCTGTCGGGTCCCAGCGCATCCGGATCTGGCGTGTATTCGAGCACTCCGTTCCCGAGATCGATCACCGCGCCGCTCGCGCCCTGCGTGAAGCTGTCTATGGTTAAGAGATCGCCCTCTGGGTCACTGTCATTGGCCAACACGTCAATTTGGACGGCGGTATTGATCGCTGTTGCCGCACCATCGTTTGCCGCGGTGGGTGGATCATTGACCGGGATCGCCACGGTGACGGAGACGGTCGCCATCGCAGCCTCACCGTCAGGGTCCGTGATCGTATAGGTAAAGCTGTCATCGCCGACAAAATCTGTGTTCGGCGTATATTGGAGGACGCCATTGCCGAGATTGATGACAGCGCCATTGCTGCCCTGGCTGAAACTCTCGAGGCTCAAAGGGTCACTATCGGGATCACTGTCATTGGTCAGGACGTTGATCGAGACCGCCTCGTTGATATTGGTCGTCGCATCATCATTGGCGGCTACCGGCGGATCATTTACGGGCGCGACAACCCCGACTGAAACGGTCGCCATCGAAGTTTCGCCGTCCGGATCCGATATCGTATAGGTGAAACTGTCACTACCGATAAAATCGGCATTCGGCGTGTATTGCAGAACCCCATTACCGAGATTTGTCACCCCGCCGCTGGTGCCTTGGCTAAAGCCGTCAATCGTCAGCGCGTCTCCATCAGGGTCTGAATCATTGGTCAGCACATCGATAGAAACGGCTAAATTTTGGTCCGTTGTCGCGCTATCGGAATTCGCCACCGGCGGACCGTTTGGAGGATCGTCTACAGGCGGCGTTCCGTCTGCATAAATGATCGAATCGCGCACGCCGATTTCGGTGATGTTGTCGAGCGAAATTTTGACTTGGAACTCATCATCGCCAAAGCCTTCGATCAATTTCAAAATCGCGCCGCCGCCGACCAAACGAAAATCGAGGTCGCCTTCTTGGAGTCCGAGCGCCCGCAGGTCGATGGTGTCGCCAGGCATCATATTCGGGATCGAATCTGTGCCCGCGGTCGTCGAGGATCGCGGAATGAAGACGAAATTATCCACGCCGTCCGTTCCGCGCAGGATTTCAATTACCTGCTCTGATGCAAAGATCTGGTTTACCTGGCTCGGATCGTCGGTTGTGATGCCGAGCGAGACCGCCGCCATGTCTTGCAGCCCAGTCGAGTCTTCAATCGTGTAAGTGAACGTGTCTTCGCCGAGGAAAACGCCATTCGACGTATAGGAGAATGATCCATCTCCAAGCTCCACCAAGGTGCCTTGGCTCGGCTGGGTAAAGCTCACCACTGAGAACGTATCGGCGTTTGGATCGATATCATTGTCCAGGACGTTAAAGATGATTTCAGCGCCAGACTGGACCAAGAGAATATCATCTGAGGCGACCGGTGGACGCAGCCCCGAATCATCCGGCAAATCGGCGGGGTCGAAGATCAGCGCCGATATAATTTGCTCTTGCGTATACCCATTCAAGTCGATCCGGAGCTGAAAGTCATCCGGCGCAAAGCCGAGTGCGATTTTCAGCGAGTTACCACCTGAAACGAGGCGCAGATCTAAATCCGAGAGCGTTGTGTTCAGGGCGGTCAGATCAATAATATCACCTGGATTCCAAGACTTAATCGTATCGAGGAAGGTGGTCGACGATGAGCCCGGAACAAAAATGAAGATGTCATCGCCTGCGCTGCCTTCGAGCAGTTCGGTCGCCGGCGTCGCGGTTATGGTCGCGCCACCGGTTTCGATAATGTCCTCAATCCGGACCACGCGCCCGCCAACAATGTCCACATAATAGAGGAAGCCGTCGCTATCCTGGACGAACTCGACTGGGCCACGAAAGCTATCAATCGAGCCGAGATAGGTGATATCCCGGCGATCATTGGTATTCACCGCATAGATTTCATTGCCGGAGAAATCAGCGAAGAAATAGTGATTGTCGAACTCGCCGCCATAGCGACCGCCATTGTATACGCTCGACGATCCCGTAATCGCCTGCACTTGGAAGCCAGGCGCGTTTGAATCGTGTGAGAATGCGCGGAACGCGGAGGTAATGACAATGTCGCCAGCGGCAACAGCCGCATAGAACGCATCGGCTTCGGGCAATTCGTTGTATCCGCCCGTTTCAACGATGACGCCATTGTCGCCGCCCTCATAGAACGGCCAGCCATAATTGGCGCCCGGCGGGCCGGTATTGATCTCTTCAAATGAGTTCCAACCGGTATCACTGATCAGGATCTGACCGTTTTGATCAAACGCCAATCGGAACGGATTGCGGAGCCCCAACTGGTACACTTTGGAAGCGTTCTCATCCAAGTTTTCCGTTGCAAACGGATTGTCATCGAGCCCTTGGCCGGTCATCGGATCGACGCGCAGCACTTTCCCTGCAAACGTGTTGACATCCTGGACGCTGACGCCGCGCGGATCGACAAAGTTAAACGCGATCCCGTCGCCAACGGCGATATAAAGGTTTCCATCGGGCCCAAACGCCATTCCGCCGCCCGCATGCGAAGAGGAGTCGAGCTTGATATAGTCTTGGATCGCTTCACCCGTTACGGGGTCATAGTCAGATGGCGGAACGTCTATGTTTTCCAATACGCTCGACCGCACAAGGCCCTGCCCCCCGGCGATGTCTTGTGCTGATGTTGCCGAGCCGCCAATGATGATATCCTCGGTGGTCTCGTCTACGGTCGTGAATCCGGTCGAGGCATCCGCTTCGAATTTGCTGACATAGGCAAAACGATTGTTCGGCAAGTCGGGTCCAGCCCGACCCGTACCATCAGCTGGGTCGGCGACATAAAAGAGATAGAACAACCCGTTTGTCGCAAAGTCCGGATGCAGAATGAAATTCATCAAGCCGCGATCGGAATTATTATTGACCTGATCTTGGATGTCCAAGAATGTTGACGTCTCGCCGGTGGTCAAATCGACAATTTTGATCAGACCACGCTTTTCGGCGACATAGGCAATGTTTGGGTCGGTCGGATTGAACTGTACCGCAATCGGTAAGTCCAAACCATCGATCACTGTGTTTTCCTGTAAATCGAATGTGGAGATCAGGCCGGGCTCCGGCGGATCAGTGGCCGGCGTTTCATTGTCGAGAATATCGATCTTTGCGGTCCGCGGGGCGAGCAAGCTGCCACTATCGGTGCTGATCAGGGAGAGTGTGAAGGCTTCCGTAGGCTCGCCGATTGTATCGTCCAAAATGGAGATCGGCACCAATACCCGGGAGACGCCAGGATCGAATGTAATCGCTCCGGTGGCATCGATATAATCCTCACCCTCCGTCGCCTCGTTTGGCGTAACGCCAAAGGTGATATTTGCCGCTTGCGACAAATCCCCCGTTCGAACAATTGCCACTAGAATTGTACCGCCGGTTTCGCTGACACTCAGCTCACCAGACTCAAGAAAGATCTGACCAGACATTCTGTCCCCCACATTTTTTATCAAAGACCGTCCGCCGTCGTCTTTGAGAACGCAACACACCTCGATCATTCGAGATAATCTTAGAGTTGAATACTGATCAGAGGCCGGAGTCTACAACCTCAGAATTGTAATCATCTTGAGTCACTCGCCCGTCCTGAGAATATGCCGGACCCGCCGGGTCGGTGACGGTGTGCGCCCGGGCGATTTTGGGTCAGCAAAGCAATGTTACTCGGCGCTGGTTTGGCGCCGTTGGAAAACGCAGCGTCTTAAACAATTCCTCAATGCCTCATGCTAAGCGAAAGGCAATGGCTGATAAAGACAAAGAGCTGAGCCCTGAACGGTCTTTCCTCGCAACGGCGAGCCACGAGATCCGCACACCCCTAAATGGTATTTTGGGGACGGTCTCCCTATTGCTCGAAACCGATCTCAATCCTGCCCAACGCGAATACGCGGACGCCATCCGCAATTCCGGTGAACGATTGCTCGATCTTTTGAATAATGTGCTCGATTTTGCGCGTTTTGATACCGGATCGATTGAGCTATCCAATGATGTGTTCCGTCCAAGCGCGTTGGCGCGCGAAGTCGTCGAACTTTTATCGCCGCGGGCCCATGCGCGCGGACTTGATATCGCCCTACGCTATCGCGGAGATCGGGCTCTCACTCTCAAAGGCGACTCTGGCAAAACCCGCCAGATCTTGTTCAACCTGATCGGCAATGCGTTGAAATTCACCGATCAGGGCGGGATCTTGATTGATCTTAGCTATCAGCGCAGCCAGCTCTCGATCCAAGTTTACGATACCGGTCCCGGCATCGCCGAAGCCGATCAAAAGCGTCTGTTTGAAGCCTTCCAGCAACTCGATCCAGAAGATGCGAAGAAAGACGGCGGCGTCGGTTTGGGGCTCGCCATTGTGCGGCGCATTTGCGAGGCTATGGGCGGCGAAATTTCGGTCAAAAGCGCCCTTGGCCTCGGCACGTGTTTTCGGGTCACTTTACCATTCGAAACAGTGCCAGCGCGCGCGCGCATTGCCGCAAATGATCCGATTCATGGACGGATTGTCTTGGTCGGCCTACCCGCGGCCACGGCGCTCTCCGCAGCCAATCGATTGGGCCGGGCGGGCGCCACCGTGTTGAACGCCATGTCGACGTCAGCGGCGCTGAAACTCGATGCGAAATTGATCATCGCGCATGCTGATTTGCCCGAAGCGGGCTTACGCGAGCTGTGCCAGGCGGCGCCGGTCCTAATTGTTCTGCGTCCAGAAGATCGCGGACAAATGCCGCGTTTTCGCGAATTCGGCGCCGCTGGATGGTTGGTCCGTCCGCTGCGCGCCGTCTCTGTGGTGGAACGCGTCGGCTTAGCGATTTCAGGCGGCGAGGCCCAGGAAGACGCTTTAGAACAGAAGGGTCGCGGCCATGTCTTGATCGCCGATGACAATCCAATCAATGGATTGATTGCGCGCCGTGCCTTGGAATCGTCAGGATTTGCCGTCACGGTGGCGGCAAATGGACGTGAAGCCCTCGACGCGATTGAGCAAATCAGTCCAGACCTGGTGCTTATGGATCTTAGGATGCCGATCATGGACGGTTTCGAAGCGATGCGGCAATTGCGGGCCGAGGGCAGGCGCGTCCCCGTGATTGCAGTTTCGGCTGAAATCAATCCCGAAATTGAGCGCCGTGCTCGCCAAGCTGGCGCCGACGGGGTCGCGGCCAAACCGCTTGAAGCCGAAGCGCTTCGCCAAATCGCGTTCAAATGGATCGGACAAGAGTCGCAGGCAGGGGCGGCGTGAGCGAGACCGTCGCTGCAGCACAGGCCGACCCTCAAACCCCACGCTTCTTGCGGGCCATGAAGGCCTTAAACGATCGCCGGATGGTGGCGATGCTTTTGCTGTCCTTTGCGGCTGGATTGCCCTATGGCGCCGTGCTCGGCACCCTCAATGCTTGGCTCACCACAGAGGGCGTCACCCCGTCCACAATCGGGATTCTGTCGATCATAACGCTCGGTTATTCGTTCAAATATCTCTGGGCCCCGGCCTTTCAAACGCCGAAATGGATCCCGCATGCCCGGCTCGGCGCGCGGCGATCTTGGCTGCTCATGTTTCAGATCCCGATGGCCTGCCTTTTGGCGCTGATGGCTTTGTCAGACCCCGGGCAAGGGATTGGCTTGCTCGCCATCCTCGCTTTATGCATCGCTTTGATGTCGGCCACGCATGACATCATCCTTGATGCCTGGCGAATTGAAGTGGCGCGCTCTGACGAAGACCGTGACCTGATGGCGGCCCTGTATCAGTTCGGATACCGGCTGTCCGGCTTCATTACCGGCTTTGTGGCGCTTTTGCTCGCCGCACGCCTTGGCTGGGTGAGTGTGTATTTGATTATCGCCGCGATGATGGGCCTCGCGGCGCTTGGCACCTTAATCGCACCAGAACCGAAAGCCGATCTCAGTCAGAACGAAAACCGGCCGAGTTTCTTTGCCAGCCTGCCGGCCACCCTGCGCCGCAACGCCACTTGGGGCATCGCGATTGGCTGGGCGATCGCGGCCGCCATGATCCTTTGGTTCATGACCCAAGCCTTGATCCTGGACAGCAATCCGAGCGCCCGAAACTTTGTCCGCAATGAAGGCCCGATCATTGTCTTTTTGACAGTGATCTTGCCTGCTTTGGTGGCCGCTTATCTGCTGTTTACGCGAAAGCTGGAGCCCAAAACAGAAAGCGAAGCACCGACAGAGCCAGGCATCCTGCGGGCCCTTTTTCGAGCGATTTTCGATCCGCTGATGGACTTAATCCAGCGCCTACGCTGGGGCGTGATCTTAGTGCTTCTGCTGGCCCTGACCTATCGCTTCACCGACGCTGTTTGGGGCGCTTTTGCCTATCCCTTCTATCTCGATGACCGATTCGGCGCATTGCATCACACTATGGATGATGTCGCCATCGCGTCCAAGTTTTTCGGCGTTCTGATGACGATTGCCGGAGCAGGACTCGGCGCAATCATCATTGCCGCGATTGGCCGTATGCCGGTCTTAATTGCTGGCGCCGTGCTGGCGGCCGCGACAAATCTCCTATTCGCGGATCTCTCTGCGGGCGGCGCGGGCATGGACGCTTTCCTCGCCTTCACGCGTTTGGACGCGCCACTGATCGCATTTGCGGAATGGGCCGCAGTGATCTCACCTGATCCAGTGGCGCCCGATCAAGGTCAACGCATGGCGCGGTTGATGATGGCAATCGCATTCGAAAACCTGGCAGGCGGCTTTGCGAGCGTCGCAATTGTGGCCTTTTTAACCTCTGTGGTCAGCCAGCGGTTCGCCGCCGTTCAGTACGCCCTGCTCGGGTCGCTGACCATGCTGCTCGGCACGCTCGGTCGCTCCTGGCTGGGTGAGATCATCGAAGCACAGGGCTATTACAGTGTCTTCATCCTGACCTTCTGGCTCGGCATGATCGCGGTGGTGTTATGCGTCATCGAGACGGTGCGGCGCGCCTATGCCCGCACACCAGCGGCCATCAATGCTTAAGTTCCAACCCGATCGATATCAAACGCGGCAACGGTGGCGAGATTGACAATATCGTTGACGGTCGCCCCCAAAGAGGCGATTTGCACCGGCTTCGACATGCCCAACAGGACGGGGCCAATAATTGTCGCACGCGACATGCTTTCCAGCAGCTTGGTCGAAATCGATGCTGAATGAATGGCCGGCATGACCAGAACGTTTGCCGTGCCCGACAAGCGCGAGAATGGGTAGACCACTTTGTGCATCGGATTGAGCGCGACATCGGCAGCGATATCACCCTCATACTCGAAGTCGACATCGTCGCAGGCATCCAAGATCGTGACAGCTTCACGCACTTTTTCGGCCCGTTCGCCCATCGGGTTGCCAAAGGTCGAGTAAGATAAAAAGGCCACCCGCGGCGTAAAACCAAGACGTTTCACCGCTCGCGCCGCCTCTTTGGCAATGCCTGCCAATTGCTCACCATCAGGCAGCTCGCTGACGCTTGTATCAGCGATGAAAATCGTTTTGCCGCGATTGATCACCATCGACATGCCAATCACGTCAACATCCGGCAACGGATCGAGGGAAAGCCGCACATCGGTCAAACAGACATCATAGTTTCGCGTGACCCCGGTCACCATGCCCTCTGCGTCACCATGCGCCAGCATACAGCAGCCAAAGACATTGCGGTCTTGATTGACCAGACGCTGCGCATCGCGTTTCAGGTAGCCACGGCGACGCAGACGCTCATAAAGATAGTCGGTATAATCGGCGTTCCGGTCTGAGAGCCGCGCATTGACGATTTCCAATGCGCCATGTGGCACACCCATTTGGTTCATTGAGCGCGCAACTTGCTCTGCGCGGCCGATCAGAATCGGCTTTCCAAGACCTTGCTGTTTGAATGTCCAGGCCGCGCGTACGACTTGTGGCTCCTCACCTTCGGCGAAAACAATCCGCTTTTGACGGCGACGCACCGTCGATTGGACGCCTTGAATGAAGGAGGCAGTCGGATCGAGCCGCCGCGCCAAAGAATGACGATACTCTTCCATATCCTCAATTGGCTTGCGGGCAACGCCGGTATCCATCGCCGCTTGCGCTACGAAGGGCGGGATGAAGCTGATCAAACGCGGATCGAACGGTGTCGGGATGATATAATCCGGGCCAAATTGCGGGCGGGCGCCATGATAGGCCGCGGCGACCTCATCAGGCACATCTTCGCGCGCCAGCTCCGCCAAGGCACGGGCGGCGGCGATTTTCATTTCCTCATTGATGCCGCGGGCGCGGACATCTAAAGCGCCGCGAAAAATGTACGGAAAACCGAGCACATTGTTCACTTGATTGGGATAATCCGAGCGCCCCGTGGCGATAATCGCATCGCCGCGAACGGCTTTAATTTCTTCCGGTGTGATTTCTGGATCGGGGTTGGCCATGGCGAAAATGATCGGATTGTCGGCCATCGACCTGACCATATCTTGATTGACCGCCCCTTTGACCGACAGTCCTAAGAAGCAATCCGCCCCAGCCATCGCATCGGCGAGTGAGCGCTTATCGGTTTTCACGGTAAAGGCGGATTTGAATTGATCCATTTTTTCCGTGCGGCCCTCATAAAGAACGCCGCGGCTATCGCACATTAGGATGTTTTCAGCTTTGACTCCAAGTTGGCGGATTAAGCCAGCAACCGATAGACCCGCTGCGCCCGCGCCCGAAACGGCGACCGTCAGGTCCTCCAATCGGCGACCGGTGATCGCGCAGGCATTGATGATCCCAGCCGCGGCAATAATCGCGGTCCCATGTTGATCATCATGAAAGACGGGAATGTCGAGCTCGTCGCGCAAGCGCTGTTCGATGATAAAGGCCTCCGGCGAAGCAATGTCTTCGAGATTGATGCCGCCCCAAGTGCCGCCAATATTGCGCACGACGGTGCAGAACTCTTCGACATCTTTGGTTTGGACCTCGACGTCGAAGCTGTCGATATCGGCAAATCGTTTGAACAGAACGGATTTGCCTTCCATTACGGGCTTTGAGGCCATGGCGCCGAGATCCCCAAGGCCTAGGATCGCGGTGCCATTGGAAATCACCGCCACCATATTTCCCTTCGACGTATAATCATAAGCGAGGTCGGCGTCTTGGCTGATCGCGGCAACGGGGACGGCGACACCGGGACTATAGGCCAGCGACAAATCACGCTGCGTCTGCATCGGTTTGGTCGGCAACATGGAGATTTTGCCTGGCGTCGGCTGAGCATGAAAATCGAGCGCTTCTTGATCGGTAAAGCTCGGGCGCTTGCTGGTCATGATCGAGTCGCCTTTCGCGGCAGTTCAAGGATGGAGCCTCTTAAGCCTGTCCGTCAGGGGGGACAACCCGCCGAGATTGCTTTATTCCAGTGGCGCTCTGAAGGATTCGATCAATCGTGCCTGACACCGCTCGCAACGTTAAAAAGCCAAAAGCACCAACCCCCTTTATGGCGCAATATTTGGCCATCAAAGCCGAGCATGCGGACGCGCTTTTGTTTTTTCGAATGGGTGATTTCTATGAACTATTTTTCGAAGATGCCGTTCGCGCCGCCGAGATTTTAGACATCACCCTGACCGCCCGGGGCGAGCATAATGGCGCGCCGATCCCGATGGCCGGTGTGCCCTATCACGCCGCGGAGGGCTATCTGGCGCGGCTCATCAAAGCCGGGGAGCGCGTCGCCGTTTGTGAGCAAACAGAAAGCCCGGCGGAGGCTAAGAAACGCGGCTCCAAAGCGATCGTCAATCGCGAGATTGTACGCATCGTTACCCCCGGAACCATAACAGAAGAGAGTCTTTTACCCGCGCGTCAGGGCCAAGCACTTGTGGCATTGGCCTATGCGGCTGGCGGGACGCAGGCGGCCTATGCGGCTTGCGATGTTTCGACCGGGTTTTTTGAGCTGCGGAGATTCGCTCCAGCTCAGCTTTCGGAAACGCTCGCCGCTCTGCCCATTCAAGAGCTCTTGCTGATCGAGAAAGACGCAGAACGCCAAGCCGTAAAGGCTGCTGATGAGGCCCTGCGGCTGCCGATCACCTATCGCCCGAACAACACAGCACGCGCGAGTGTTGGCGAGCGATTGTTAAAACAAACGTTCAAACTATCGACGCTCGACGCGTTTGGGGTGTTCTCCAAAGTTGAGCTTGCCGCCTGCGGTGTCTTGCTCGACTATCTCACTCTGACCCAAGCAGGTGCTGAGATTCGTTTGGATCCACCGCAGCGCGACATATCCGGCAATGGTCTCGCAATTGATCCGGCGACGCGTGCCAGTCTTGAAATCGATACGGCGCTGAACGGCACCCGATCCGGGACTCTCCTCGCCACGGTGGACCGCACGCTCACAGCGCCCGGCGCGCGCTTGCTGGCGGCGCGCTTGACCCGCCCAGAAACCGATATCGAGACGATTTCCAGTCGCCATGACGCGATTGGTTTTTTTCTTGCCAATGAGCATTTACGATCGGCTTTGAGGGCTGCTTTGAAAGCCGCGCCGGATTTGGAGCGAGCGCGCTCGCGTATTCGGCTCGGACGCGGAGGTCCGCGCGATTTGGCCGCCATTGCCACCGCTTTGCGTGCCGGGGAACGCGGCGTTTCAGAAGTTGCACAGATCGGTGCACACGTCCCTCAACTGATCGACGCCGCGCTGCACAATCTGACTCTTTCCAACGCGCCCGATCTCAGCGCCTTGGTCATGGATCTCAGCCGCGCACTGTCAGACGATTTGCCAAGTCTCGCGCGTGATGGCGGATTTATCGCCACTGGCTGGGACGCAGCGCTCGATGAGGCGCGGACGCTCCAATCCGACAGTCGGCATATCATCGCCCAGCTCCAAGCCCGCTATGCCGACGAAACCGGCATCGCCGCACTCAAAATCAAATTCAATAATGTGCTCGGCTACTTTATCGATGTGCCCGCCCGCCATGCGGACCCAATGATGCAGCCGCCTTTGGCTGAGACCTTTATCCATCGCCAAACGCTCGCCTCGAATGTGCGTTTCTCGACCTCCGATTTGTCGGCGCTGGCGGGAAAAATCTCGCGCGCTGAAGATGTTGCAAAAGGCCGCGAACTGGATCTATTCCAGGCGTTTTGTGACCGCGTGGAGGCGGTCTCAAGCGCGCTCAGCAGTGCCGCCCATGCGCTGGCCGAACTCGACACCGCCACTGCGAATGCGGAATGGGCGAGCGAAGTGCAGGCGATCCGACCCAGCCTCTCTACCGAGCCAATCTTCGATGCCGAAGGTCTACGCCATCCCGTCGTCGAAGCGGCGCTGCGCAAAGATGGCAATGGCTTCACAGCAAATGATGTGCGGCTGGATGCCAGCGGCGCCGCCGCCCCGCGTTTGGCCTTAGTGACCGGACCCAATATGGCCGGGAAGTCCACCTATTTGCGGCAAGCGTGCCTGGCCGTAATCCTTGCCCAAGCCGGACTCTATGTGCCGGCCCGAGCGTTTACGCTCGGCATCGCAGACCGCGTGTTTTCACGGGTCGGAGCAAGCGATGATCTGTCCCGCGGGCGCTCGACATTCATGGTCGAAATGGTCGAAACCGCCGCCATCCTGATGCAAGCGACGGATCGGTCCTTCGTTATTCTCGATGAGGTTGGACGGGGCACGTCAACCTATGACGGTCTGGCCATTGCCTGGGCCGCAGTGGAGCATTTGCACAATGTCAATCAGTCCCGGGCGCTGTTTGCGACGCATTATCACGAGCTGACCGGTCTCGCCGCAGATTTGCCTTGCGCGACCAATCTCTCCTTACGGGCAAAAGAGTGGAAAGACGAGCTTGTCTTTTTGCATGACGTCCAGCCGGGCGCTGCCGACCGATCCTACGGCGTACAGGTCGCCAAATTGGCAGGACTGCCCGCCCGCGCTGTGAAACGTGCCGAGCAGATCTTAAAGCAATTGGAGGCGGCCCCGGACGCGGTGGACTCGCTCCCCCTCTTCGCAGCCGCGGTCGAAGCGCCGGACCTAGAATCCGTTGAGAGTGACGCAAAAGCGCTGGATCTGTTATCCGATATTGATCCCGATGGACTGACCCCCCGCGAGGCCCTTGACCTGATCTATCAGCTCAAATCGGCACTATGATCCGCGCTATCGACGCGCGCAGCAATATCAATTACAGCTTGGCGCTTGGGAGAGGCCGTGATGATCGGCCCGGATAGGCAAGACAAGGATAGCTGGGATTTCCATGGCTTACGAAACACTTTTAACAGAGGTGGATGGCGCCGTTGCGATCATCACGCTGAACCGTCCAGACGCGCTGAACGCCTTTAACAATCAATTGATGGATGAGCTCACCGCAGCTCTCGATCGGTTTGATGGCGACCCTGAGATTGGCTGCATTGTCTTAACCGGGTCAAAAAAGGCGTTCGCCGCTGGTGCCGATATCAAAGAGATGCGTGACCAGTCTTATATGGACGCCTATTATAGCGACTTTATCACCCGCAATTGGGAGCGGGCGTCGCGCATGCGCAAACCGATGATTGCGGCCGTCAATGGCTATGCTCTCGGCGGCGGCTGCGAATTGGCGATGATGTGCGATTTTATTCTCGCTGGCGATAAAGCGAAATTTGGGCAACCTGAAATCACCATCGGCGTTTCGCCTGGCGCGGGCGGTACGCAGCGACTGACGCGCTTTGCCGGCAAATCCAAGGCGATGGAAATGTGTTTGACCGGCCGGATGATGGAGGCTGAAGAGGCTGAACGCTGCGGTCTCGTCTCAAGGATCGTCCCCGCTGATGATTTGCTCGAGGAAGCTAAAGCGGTGGCCAAAAAAATCGCCGGCATGCCGCGCGCGGCAGCGATGTTGACGAAAGAAATGGTCAATACTGCGTACGAGACACCGCTCAGCCAAGGCGTCTTGTTCGAGCGCCGATTGTTTCATTCGCTATTTGCCACAGAAGACCAAAAAGAAGGCATGGAAGCCTTTGTTGAAAAGCGCCAGGCGCACTTCAAGAATCAATAGAGCACGCATCGGCGAACGCGACGGTAAGAATCTTCACCGCGACCGTGTTCGAGCGGTTGACGCCCGCAAGCCGGTTCTGTACTTAGCCGCTTCTTCGCCAGATAGGGCGACCAAAGGAGTTTTTGATGGCGAACACGAAATCAGCCAAAAAGATGGTGCGCAAAATTGCAACCCGCACCGAAGTCAACAAGGCGCGGCGGTCTCGGATGCGGACCTTTGTCCGCAAAGTTGAAGAGGCGATCGAAGCCGGCGACAAAGCCGCGGCTGCGGACGCGCTCAAAGCCGCGCAACCTGAAATTATGCGCGCCGCTGGTAAAGGCGTCATCCATAAGAATACATCGGCTCGCAAAGTCTCGCGCTTATCGGCCCGCGTTAAGGCGATGAGCTAGTCCTTTAAAACGGTTTCTACACGGTCATTTCCCGGGCCCGCTTGCAATCGCAGGCGGGCTTTGATTTATACACTCTGAGCATAAAAATTCCGACTGTCTCAAATTTGAAAAATCCACAGGGAAACGGACATTTTTGCGTTGACAGAACAAAGCTTGAATACCCCGTCGCTAAAGGGGCTCAAACCTGTCAAGAATAACTTTTTTTCTTTTTTTTTATGTGAATCTTCAAGGCATTTCTGCGAGTCAACCGGAACAATCCCGGGGCGGTGAAGGTTTCTTCAGTTGCATGCAAAATCGGTCTCTGTTTTACTGCAGGACATCGACGGAATGTCCTCTGTGTACAGCGTATTTTTTGGGGCAGGCTAACAAAGTCTGATCAGAGGGCGTGTGTCTCTTCCGTTCGTTCGCCAAGATGAACAGAAACAAAAAAATGAAAGGAACATCTTATGGGGCTGACGTATGGGGTTGAAGGTCAGAACGCTTCAACCGGGACTGGATCAACAGAGCGGCAATTTGGTGCCAAATCTCTGTGGGCAAAGTCTATCGGTGCTGTCGAAGCAGACTCCCAGCCAGACAACTCACAGCAATGGCTCACCGCCATTCGGTTCGTAGCCGAGGTGAATAAATCGATTGTGATCGCAGCACCGGATCAGCTGACACTTGACCGGGTCACAGCCGACTACTCCCGCCCGCTGCAAAAAGCTTGGCTTAAGCTCGACCCGAAAAAGCGACGGCTAAAGTTCGAACTATGGAGCCGCGTGCCGATTGAGATCCGCGAAATGGTCGGAGACCCATGGCTTCGCGAAGATGCGATCATTGAAGTTGATCCAGAAGACACGCTGCCCGATTATGACGCACTTGGGTTGGATCATACGATGACCTTTGCGACCCTTGTCGCCGGGCCATCGAATGCGCGAGCCGTTGGCTTGAGCAAGCGGCTCGCCTCAGGCGCGCCGATCCCGGCCGGGGTCATCGTCATCTACGGCCAACCCGGAACCGGCAAAACGCATATTCTGAAAGCAATTGAGGCCGAGACCGCTTTGCGGAAAGACTCGCGGCGGCTTGCCTATATCAGCGCTGAAGAATTCATGACCCGGTTCGTCATCGATTCTCGCGCGGGGGATACCAGCGCTCTGCAAGCTTATGTGAAGCAGAATGACCTCTTGATGATCGACGATCTGCACTGGATCGCCGGTAAGGCGAAAACCGATAAGGCCTTTTTCGGCGCCTTGCGCGCGGTCACGTCTATGGGGGGCCATGTGATCATCACCGCCGATGCCGCGCCCGGTGATATGGTCGGATTATCCAAGCAATTGGCCAATGAAATCAAAGGGGCTGCATCGGTCGAAGTGGCCATGCCGGACAATGAGATGCGCAAAGCGATCGTGCGCCGTCATGTTGACCTGATCGCCAAAGACACGCCGAATTTCATTGTCACCGACGCTATGGTCGACCGCATTATCTCAACGGTCCGCGGCGCCGGGCGAGAGCTATGCGGCGTCTTGTGGAGCCTGCAATTGGAATCCGGATATGGTGAACTCTCGCCAACACCGGAAATGCTGGAAACGGTGATCCGACGGATTGCCGGAGAACCACGAACGCCCACGCTGGACGACATCAAACGCACGTGCATGAGCGTGTATCGGATATCAAAAACCGATATTGAAAGCGCTAGCAAAGTGCGGACGATTTGCCATCCTCGCCAGATTGCAATGTACCTTTCGCGGGTCATGACAGACAAATCCTTCCCGCAAATCGCGACCGCGTACAAAAAGAAAGACCACACCACGGTCTTGCATGCCTATCGCAAAGTGAAAAAGGCCTTGGACAAAGGCGATCGCGATATGAGCGAAGAAATCGAACGCGTGCGCAATGCCGTCTTCGATCGCCTGGTCAGGCTCGACTAAAGGTCGATCCACAGCGCAAGTCCGAGAGGGACTTGCAATTCATGTTAAATTCGTGACGTTAGCGGCCCGCTCCCTTATCGGAGCGGGCTGATTCGTTGTTTAAGGCGAACGGGCGGGCAAAGGAATGGTGAGATGAAACTGACAATCGAACGGGGCGCGCTGCTCAATGCCCTGGGACATGTGCAAAATGTCGTAGAGCGCCGAAACACCATCCCGATCTTGTCAAATATCCTGATCGATGCAAGCCAGGACAGTGTGCGCTTTACAGCCACCGATCTCGATATTGAGGCGGTCGACCATGCGGATGCAAAAATCGCCGCAGGAGGGTCTGTAACCGCACCGGCGGGGACGCTTTTTGATGTTGTCCGCAAACTGCCCTCGGGCGCCGATGTTGAATTGGAACTCAATCCAGAAAACCGCCAACTGGCCATTCGTTCCGGACGCTCAAAGTTCTCCTTGCCCACACTTCCGGCGGGCGATTTCCAGACAATGGTGCCGGACGAAGACGCAACCGAGTTTGCCATCGAAGCGGCTGACTTGCGTCGCTTGATTGACAAAACACGGTTCGCAATCTCGACCGAAGAAACACGCTATTACTTAAACGGCGTCTATCTGCACACAGCAGATACGGATGCCGGAAAGAAGCTCCGCACAGTCGCCACCGATGGCCACCGACTGGCTTTGTCAGAGGTTGAGGCACCGAGCGGCGCCGATTCGCTGGAGGGAGTGATTGTGCCCCGCAAAGCGGTCAGCGAAGTGCGTCGCTTGATCGATAGCGAAGACGGCGATGTTTCAATTTCAGTCTCAGACACAAAAGTCGTGTTCAAGTCAGGCCGCGCTCAACTGACGTCGAAACTGATCGATGGATCGTTTCCAGACTATGCGCGGGTGATTCCGAAAGGTAATGCTAAAGCCCTGATAATCGATAATAAAATGTTTGAAGCGGCGGTTGATCGGGTGGCCACGGTTTCGGCAGAGCGCTCGCGCTCCGTAAAATTGTCTCTGTCCGATGGAAAGCTCACACTGGCCGTGAACAGCGCAGAGACCGGCCAGGGCCATGAAGAGATCGAGTGCGATTACCAAGCCGATGAGATGGATATTGGCTTCAATGCGAAATACCTGCTTGATGTGACGGCGCAGATCGAAGCAGAAGATGCACGTTTTCTGTTTAACGATCCGGCATCGCCCGCCCTCGTCCTTGATCCCGGAGATGACAGCGCACAATATGTGCTGATGCCTTTGCGGGTTTAGTGACTGCTCTCACCCGCCTTCGCCTGACCGATTTCCGCAATCACGCGCAGCTTGATTTAAAGCTCGATCCCCGCCCCGTATGCCTATGGGGTTCGAACGGCGCTGGGAAGACCAATATCCTCGAAGCGATCAGTCAACTTGGTCCCGGTCGCGGGTTGCGCGCCGCTGCGCTGCCGGATCTAACCCGCCACGGCGCGCCGTCAGGCTGGGCGATTTCAGCCACGCTCGATAATGCGCAAAAACTTGGCGTGGGTCTCGATAGCGGCAGCGGCGGGCACAAACGCAATATCCGGCTCGATGGGGCGCCCGCAACCGCGACCGATCTTTCGGATTTGATCCGGATCATTTGGCTCACTCCAGCAATGGACGGGGTGTTTCGCGGCGGTGCAAGCGATCGTCGGCGCTTCTTTGACCGCCAAGTCATGGCCCACATTCCAAGCCATGGCGGCGTCGCCAGCCGCTATGAGAAAGCGATGCGCGAGCGCAATGCGCTCTTGGAACGTGGCCGCGTGGATCCCGCTTGGGCAGACGCAATCGAGGGCCGCATGGCCGAGACAGGCGCAATGATGGCGAGCCACCGCGCCCGAGTGCTCAGCGCCCTCCGAGCCGCGATTGATGCGCGGCCGGATGGGTTGTTCCCGAAAGGTGATCTGGCGCTCGATGGTCCCGCCGAACAGGCGGCGATGGACGGCGCGAGCTTATTCGACATCATGGATTTGATCGCCGAGTCACTGGCGAAAGGGCGCGGGCGCGACCAAGCCGCGGGACGCACGCTTTCTGGACCACATCGTACCGATCTCAGCGTGATCCATCGCCCCACTGGCGCGGCCGCCGGCAATGCCTCCACGGGCCAGCAAAAGGCCCTGCTGATCGGCTTAATCCTTGCCAGCGCGCACGCCTTATCGCAATCCGGTGATGGGCCGAGTCCACTGATATTGCTGGATGAAGCGGCCGCGCATTTGGATCACGCGCGCCGCAGCGCCTTGTTTGATGAATTGCTGGAGCTGGGTGGTCAAGCCTGGTTGACGGGGACCGAGGCGTTTCTGTTTGAAGCGTTCGGCACCCGCGCGCAAATTCTAGAGATCGGCGCGGAGGCCGACCCCGCGCTTGATCCCGCGCCATGACGGAGAAGAGGCATTCTTTATGATCAAAACGCTTTCCCAATGGCTCAGTCTCAGCTTGCTCTTGTTCCTCGCTGGGTGCCAAACGGGCCTGCGAAGCGATGTCGAAGCTGCGCTGACGAACACCGACCAGACCGGCACACGCTGGGGGCTCGTGGTTGCGGACATGGATGGCACCGAACTCTTGGCCCTCAAGCCTGAGGATCGCTTCACACCGGCCTCAAATACAAAGATCATTACCACGATGGCGGCCTACCATCATCTGGCGGCGTTGACGGACCCGGCGCGCAATCCGGGCACGCAGGTCTTTTTGGACCCTGCAGCCGATCGGGGTCCGCCAAATTTGATTTTGCGGGGCGGCGGCGATGCGATGCTGAACGATGCTCCCGACTGTGAAAGCACATGTCTCGCAAGTCTGGCCGACACCGTTGCGGAGGTCGGCATTGAGGCCGTCGGCACGCTGATTGGCGATGACACGCTGTTCCCGAATGAGCGATGGGGCCCGGGGTGGAGCCAGGAGGATCTGCAATATCATTATGGAACGGCGGTATCGGCGCTCAGCGTCAACGACAATTTGGTCTGGCTTGATCTTGCGCCGGGCGCACGCGTTGGCCATCCCGCGCGGCTCCAATGGCAAGACGGCGATGCCTATTTCAATCTTTTCAATCAAGTCATCACGACCGCTGCGGAAACGCCGCGCACGGTGCGGGTCGAGCGCTTGCCAGGGGCCGACCGGGTTCGGGTCTATGGCAATCTGCCCATCGATCAAGCACCGTTCGAGCTCCGCCTCGCGGTCGACAATCCGGCTGAATTGGCAGCGCTGCGGATGCAACGCTTGCTTGAGGCCCGCGGCATTTCGGTCGACGCGATTGCAACCCGCCATCGACCGCTTCGGCTTACAGATGAGGCGCCAGACGAGGCGGCAGATGCGACACGCGCGGATCTCATCGCTCATCCCATCGCGGCGCCAGACGAGGCCATCGCCACATTGGCGCCGGCGCCACTGACGGACAGTCTGAAACGGATCTCAAAAGACAGTCAGAACCTGCACGCCGAACTGGCATTGCGCCGCCTTGGCCTGCTGGAGGGCACAGGCTCGCGCGACTTTGGCGTTGCGGCGCTGGAGGCGTTTCTCGCTGAAGCCGGACTCTCAGAGCTTGGCTATGCCTTTCATGGCGGCTCCGGCATGTCGATTTACAATCGCATCAGCCCGCGCAGCATGGTTCAACTTCTGGCCTTCGCCGCCCGCCAGCCTTGGTTTGAGGCCTGGCTCGCAGATCAGCCCATTGGCGGCATTGATGGATCGCTAGAGCGCCGGTTTGTCGGCACCCCGCTCGAAGGCAAAGTTTTCGCCAAGACGGGCACGCTGAACGGCGCTAATGCTTTATCGGGCATGATGATCGCCGAGAGCGGGCGTGCGCTGCTATTTTCCATCATCGCCAATGACCGGCCAGCCGCAACCCGCTCCGCGATTGCTGAGATGGATGCCGCCTTGAACGTGATCGCGGCCGCCTACTGAGCAGGCGCGCCGCGAAACCAATCGACCAGCCATGGGTTCACGGTCTCGTGCCGCTGATAATTCAGCCCATGCTCTCCGCCCGCGATGACGCGGATGTCCGCGTCCGGCATCAATGCCCGCAACTGGTCCGCGCTCGAGATCAACACGGTTTCATCCTGATCGCCATAGATGGCCAGCACCGGAACACCGGTCTGCGCCAAGCGCTGAAACGTTTCCTCGCGCCCACTCATCGGCATATGGCGCAAGGTCGACAGCAAAGCTCGCAGATAGCCGCGATAGTTCATTTGTTCTGTGACATCGCCTCTCAGGCGGTTTTCTGGGGCTCGGTCGATTTCGTCATATTGCGGATCGCCGAGCAGGATCTGCTGTCCGACCATGCGCCAGACCCAATCGCCGATCAGCGGTGCTAACAGCACGGCTGCCGCTGCGCCGTCCGCACCGGCCGTGTCGAGACCAGCAGGGACCAATAGCACCAAGCGCTCAACCTGCTCTGGGCGACGCGCCGTATACTCGGCAACGATCGGCCCGCCCATAGACAGACCGGCGAGCCCAAATGGCGGCTCAACACCGACCGCCTCAATCAGCTCGATCAAAGCCTGATCGTAAAAGTCGACATCGTATCGCGTCCGCGGACGATCCGACCATCCGCGGCCAAAATGATCGAACCGCAGGGTTCGAAACCCCGCCGCGACAAGCGCTTCAACATTCTGTTCATAAATGAAGTTCGGGGTTGAAAACCCATGCACTAAAATGACGACGGGACCCGATTCTGGCCCGTCCCAACGATAGTGTATCTTGCCCTCGCTCAATTCGGCAAAGGCCCCGGGCGCGGCCTGCCGAGCGCTGTCATCCAGCGGCTTTAAACGCCATTCCGCCAGTAAATAAGTGCTCAAGAGCAGCACCATCAGACCAGCAAAAATGCGTAATCCCCATATCATGTTTTCCTCCAAACGATCGCCATTTTGGCATCATTCTAGCGGCTTTTCGCAGCGGTGGTGTGCGCGCAGATCGCGACCCCCCTCTCTTTCACCTTTAAGCCTTGTTTTAATTGATTTTTATTGCGCCATAAATACCAGCTTGAGATTTCCCTTTTGGATCAAAATCTTCTATAAAAGCAAGGGATTTTACGAATCAATTGCAGGGATAGACCCGATGACAGAAGCGGCCGAAAATAATAGCGAATACAGCGCCGACTCGATTAAAGTGTTGAAGGGCCTCGAAGCGGTCCGCAAACGACCTGGCATGTATATCGGAGACACCGATGATGGCTCCGGTTTGCACCATATGATTTACGAAGTGGTCGACAATGCGATCGATGAAGCCTTAGCCGGTCACGCCGATGAAGTCACCGTGACGCTACACGCGGATGGTTCGGCTGAAATCACCGATAATGGCCGCGGCATTCCGGTCGGCCAGCACGCCACGGAGGGTCGCTCCGCTGCCGAAGTGATCATGACCGAACTGCATGCAGGCGGAAAGTTTGACAGCAATTCATACAAGGTCTCCGGCGGTCTGCACGGGGTTGGCGTGTCGGTCGTCAATGCTCTATCGGTCTGGCTGGATCTGACCATCCATAGAGATGGGTCCGAGCATTATGTGCGCTTTGTCGATGGCGGGCGCACAGAGGCGCCCCTGAAAGTCGTTGGCGAGAGCCCGCTGACAGCCAACGGCGCGCCCTATACCGGCACCGCTGTGCGCTTTCTGGCGAGCCCTGAGACCTTCACAATGACGGTCTATAACCGCAAGACTTTGGAGCATCGACTGCGCGAACTCGCATTCTTGAACTCCGGGGTGCGGATCGTGTTCCGTGATTTGCGCGATGTTGAGCCATACGAGTCCGTGCTTGAATATGCTGGCGGCGTTGCGGCCTTCGTCCAGCACCTCAACGAGACTAAGAACGCGCTGATCCCGGAAACCATTTATGTCACCGGTGAGAAAGACGGCATCGCTTTGGAAGCGGCTTTGGAATGGACCGACGCCTATCATGAAAATGTGCTCTGCTTCACCAATAATATCCCTCAACGCGATGGTGGCACGCACCTCGCGGGCTTTCGCGGCGCCCTCACGCGAATTATCAATAAATATGCAGCTGAGACCGGTGCGGCAAAAAAAGAGAAAGTCGACATAACCGGCGATGATGCGCGCGAAGGCTTAACCTGCGTCCTCTCCGTCAAAGTACCGGACCCAAAATTCAGCTCGCAGACCAAAGACAAATTGGTGTCTTCGGAAGTCCGCCCCGTGGTCGAAAGCTTGATGAACGAAAAACTTGCCGAGTGGTTTGAAGAGCATCCCAAAGAAGCGCAACAGGTGATGACCAAAATCGTCGAGGCCGCGGCGGCGCGCGAAGCCGCGCGCAAAGCCCGCGAACTGACCCGGCGCAAGACCGCGCTCGACATTACATCCCTACCCGGCAAATTGGCGGACTGTCAGGAGAAAGACCCGGCCAAATCTGAAATCTTTATCGTCGAGGGAGATTCGGCAGGCGGGTCGGCCAAACAAGGGCGCGACCGCGCCAATCAAGCCATCCTGCCTTTGCGCGGGAAAATTTTGAATGTGGAGCGCGCCCGCTTCGACAAAATGCTCTCCTCAGACCAAGTCGGCACCCTGATTATGGCCCTTGGCGCCGGAATTGGCCGAGACGAGTTCGATATCGACAAGCTGCGTTACCACAAAATCGTGATCATGACCGATGCCGACGTGGATGGCGCGCATATTCGCACGCTGCTGCTGACCTTCTTTTATCGCCAAATGCCAGAAGTGATTGAGAATGGCTTTCTCTACATTGCGCAACCACCGCTTTACAAAGTCTCGCGCGGCAAGTCTGAGCGCTATTTGAAAGATGATGAAGAGCTCAACACGTATCTGATCGAGGCGGGCACCGATGGTGAAGTGCTGATCCTTGCCGACAGCACGCAAATCGCTGGTGAGGATTTACGCGAACGGGTCCGGATGGCGGCGCAGTTCAAGCAAGCCTTGTGGCGGCTGAGCCTACGGGCGCCAGGTGAAATCGTCGAACAAGCGGCGATCGCCGGAGCATTGGCGCCGGGTGCATCGTCAGAGGAGGCAGAACGGGCTGCGGTGCGTCTGAACATCATCGCCGAAGAAGGCGAAGACACATGGACTGGACGGTTTGAGAATGGCAGCCTCATTCTGTCGCGCGAGGTCCGCGGGGTTGAAGAGAAAGCCGTGCTCGACGCCCAATTGCTGGCAAGCGCTGATGCTGGACGGCTCAACAGTATCGCCCAAACCATCCGCCCGATTTATGTCGAGCCGTCGATCTTGCGCAACGAAAAAGCTGGTGAAATCCAAGTGACCGGTCCCGTCAGCCTGCTCGAAGCCGTTTTAGCCGCCGGCCGCAAAGGGCTGAAAATCCAGCGCTATAAGGGGCTCGGCGAAATGAATGCCGATCAGCTCTGGGAGACCACGCTGGACGCCAACGCCCGCACACTCTTGCAGGTGCAAGTTGATGATGCGCTGGAGGCTGGCGACATGTTCTCACGTCTCATGGGGGATGTCGTCGAACCTCGGCGGCAATTCATCCAGGACAATGCCTTAGAAGCAGAAGTCGACGTCTAACCACGGCTTGCCCTTCGCGCGCATTTTTCTGCTTGCTCGACCCATCGACTCCCCGCTATAGGGCAGCCGTTTGCCCGGTCTCGAGATTGGGTGCGTGACAAGAAGGAAGCCGAGATGCCCAAACGCACCGATATTCAGTCCATTCTTGTTATCGGCGCTGGTCCTATCATTATCGGCCAAGCCTGCGAGTTCGATTATTCCGGCGTGCAAGCCATCAAAGCGCTCAAAGACGAAGACTATCGGGTGATTTTGGTGAACTCCAATCCAGCAACGATTATGACCGACCCGGACCTCGCAGACGCGACTTATATCGAACCCATTACTCCAGATTTTGTCGAGAAGATTATCGAGATCGAAAAGCCGGACGCGCTGTTGCCCACAATGGGCGGACAAACCGCTTTGAATTGCGCCCTCGCCCTTGAACAGGCGGGGGTTCTTTCTAAGCACGGCGTGGAATTGATCGGCGCGCGGGCAGACGCAATTGAAAAGGCCGAGGACCGCAAACTGTTCCGCGAAGCAATGGACCGAATCGGATTGGAAAACCCGAAAGCCGAAATCGTCTCGTCGCCGAAAAATGAAGACGGAACTTATGATCGAATTACCGGCCTGAAACGGGCGCTTGAAGTGCTCGATCATGTCGGTTTGCCCGCGATCATTCGGCCCGCCTTTACCCTCGGCGGAACCGGCGGCGGCGTGGCTTATAACCGCGCCGAATATGAACAGATCTGCCGCGCTGGGATCGCAGCCTCGCCGGTGGCGCAAATTCTCGTCGATGAGAGCCTGCTCGGTTGGAAAGAGTTTGAGATGGAGGTCGTCCGCGACAAAGCGGACAATGCGATCATCATCTGCGCGATTGAGAATATTGACCCGATGGGCGTGCATACCGGGGACTCCATCACCGTGGCGCCGGCTCTGACCCTGACCGATCGTGAGTATCAAGTCATGCGCAACGCGTCGCTTGCCGTTTTGCGGGAAATCGGCGTTGAGACCGGGGGCTCGAATGTTCAATTCGCGGTCAACCCTGCCGATGGCCGGTTGGTGGTGATTGAAATGAACCCGCGCGTCTCCCGCTCATCGGCACTTGCTTCAAAAGCCACCGGGTTTCCGATTGCGAAAGTCGCGGCGAAACTCGCCATTGGGTACACGCTTGATGAGCTCGACAATGACATTACGGGCGTGACGCCCGCATCGTTCGAGCCGACCATCGATTATGTCGTGACCAAAATCCCGCGCTTCGCGTTTGAGAAATTTGAAGGCGCTGAGCCGATCCTGACAACCGCGATGAAATCCGTCGGCGAAGCTATGGCAATCGGGCGCAATTTCCAAGAAAGCCTGCAAAAAGCGCTCTGCTCGTTGGAGACCGGCCTCAACGGACTGAATGAAATCAGTTTCAGTGAGCCTGCGGCGCTGCGCGAGGCGCTGAGCAAACAAACGCCCGACCGCTTACGGATTGTCGCACAGGCCTTCCGGGATGGCCTCAGCGTCGAAACGGTCCATGCATCGACCAGCATTGATCATTGGTTTTTGCGCCAGATCGAAGACCTTGTGGCCACCGAGGCGATGATTATAGAACATGGTCTGCCGACCGATGCACCGGGCTTCACGCGTTTAAAAGGTATGGGTTTTTCCGATGCGCGGCTCGGTGACCTGACCGGTGCGCCCGAACGCGATGTGCGGGCGGCCCGTCACGCGCTGGACGTCCGGCCGGTTTACAAACGCATCGACACCTGCGCCGCAGAGTTTGCAGCGAAAACGCCGTATCTCTATTCGACATATGAACAGCCCGCGTTCGGCGCCGCGCACGCAGATTGCGAAGCGCTGCCATCGGATCGGCATAAAGCGATTATTCTCGGCGGCGGCCCAAACCGGATTGGGCAAGGCATTGAATTTGACTATTGCTGCTGCCATGCGGCGTTTGCGATGGCCGATATCGGCATCGAAAGCATTATGGTGAACTGTAATCCGGAGACCGTTTCGACCGATTATGACACGTCCGATCGGCTCTATTTTGAGCCACTCACCGAAGAGCATGTCTCAGAGATCATTCACGTCGAACAAAGCGCCGGGACGCTTGCAGGTGTGATTGTGCAATTTGGCGGCCAGACCCCGCTCAAGCTCGCACAGCCGCTCAACCAAGCAGGGGTGCCGATCCTCGGCACCAGCCCAGACAGCATCGATCTTGCCGAAGACCGCAAACAATGGGCGGCTTTGCTCGCCAATCTCGGCATTCAACAGCCCCCTTCGGCGACCGCGCGAACGCTGGAAGAGACGCTGGAGAATGCCCAAAAGCTTGGCTATCCGGTGATGTTGCGTCCGTCTTTTGTCCTCTCCGGCACCGCGATGCGGATCTGCCATTCGGACGAAGATGTCCGCGAATATGCCGGCTATGCGCT
>JBCCXW010000009.1:0-40726 GCA_039191105.1 Pseudomonadota bacterium | reverse complement strand
CGGTGACGGGACGCAAAATTCCGCTCGCGGCGCTGCGCTATTGGAGCGTTGACCGCCAAGAGGCATATATCGATGCCGCAGCGGCCGCCAGCCAAATGGTGGAGCGCGCGTAAGTGTTTCTGCGGGACGCTTTGGTGATCGGCCTGATTTGGTTCGGCTGGCCTCTGTCTGTCGACGCAAATGATGCTGAAATTGTCTGCACAGGTCAGGCCGAGCAAGGCGGGCTGTTATTTTGCACTGCCCCACCGGGCGCGACCCTTGTGGTCTCCGGCGCGCGGGGCGAGGCCATGCGCGAAGTGCGGGTGCCCGAGGATGGTGTTGCAACGATTGGCCTGCGCCGCCAAGAAGCGCGTGAACTGCTGATCACTGATAAAGAGGGGTGGGCCGCGCCAGTGACGCTCACCCTAGTGGACCGCAATGATCCATTCCGAACGATTACCGGTTTTGATTGCGACAAAGTCGATGCCCGAACCGAAGCGCAAAAAGCTCATGCCGGGCGCAGCTGGGTCAAAAAGCAGGCTGCCTTTAAAACCTTCCATCGCGGACGCGGCGCGCGCGATGGCTTTATCCGTCCGGCGATTGGTCCGTCATCGTCACCGTTCGGTCCGGCCCGTAAATATATCGGTGTCGGCGCCGATGGCGAACCCTGTGAAAGCATGTCCGTCCATCGCGGCTATGATATCGCGATCCCCGTCGGAACCGAGATTTTCGCACCCGCCGCTGGCACCGTCACCTTGGCAGATCCCGACCTCTATTATGAGGGCGGCACAGTGTTTCTCGACCATGGGGATGGCCTGGTTTCCGTGTTTCTTCACATGTCCGAAATCGATGTCGCAGCGGGCGATGTTCTGGCCGTCCGCGAGCGGCTTGGCGCCAGCGGCAATACCGGCCGGACGACCGGACCGCATCTCCATTGGGCGGTGAAATGGCGCAATCCGAACTCTGATGAGCGTGGGCAGGACTTTTACATTGATCCGGCCTTGCTGCTAGACTTGAAGGCGCCCGATTGATGTGAACGTCGCCTCGCTACGAGGACGGTCGTTTTCGGTATCGAAGGGGATTTCTAGACCTATTCGCCGCCCATCCCGGGTCGAGCACGGGATGAACGCAAGCAGTTCGCTTCGAGGCAATGAGAATTGCGATTGGCTCAAAAGCGCCTCAACGACGGTTCTAAAATTCGTTTGCCCAAAAATAACGTCCCTCATGGCGCTTCCAATGCGGATTTGCTTGTCAAAAAACCTATTCGAACGCGATCGTTGCCCGCAAACCGAACGTTCGCGGTTCGGGCAAGTAGGCGACGATCGCGCGACCCGGCGCAAAGCCTTCCGGATTCCCTGGATCGACTTGGCGCTGTGCGGACTGAATTGAGTCTTCATCGGAAAGGTTGCGGACAAAAGCCATGAGCGTCACTCGATCGACCTCTATTCCCGCGGTGACATCGAGAATGGTATAGGCTGGGGTCCAGGATAGGTTGGCTTCATCCACAAAGCGCTTCGAGCGATATCGCCCTCCAGCTTCCACAAACCAACGATCGCCCCGCGGGCCAAAACTGCGGCTGTAGAAGGCCGTCAGATTGAGCGCATGCTCTGGGCTTTTGGGCACCGCATTGCCGCTAAAGTCCGCGCAAACATTACCAGCCTCGGCGCGAAACTGCGGCGAGGAGGTTTGCCCCTCCGCGACGCCACATGCGGCAAAGTCGACCGTCGCTGCGCCAGGCGGCGGTCCTTGCACATAGGTTTCAAAGGTCGCATCGGTATAGGCATAGCCAAGCGTGAGGCGGAGGTCATTTTCAAACCACCAGTCAGCATCCAGCTCGAACCCTTTGGTTTCAACCGCAGCCGCGTTTAAAATGCCAGGCACGGCAAGCACTGACCCGCCTGATCCCACCTGGTTGCGCTGAACGCCAATTTGCTGGTCGGTATAGTCATTCAAATAAACGTCCGCATTGACGATGAGGCGGCGATTTAACCACGCGCTTTTGATGCCAAACTCATAAGCGGTCACGAATTCAGGCAGGTAGCCTTGACCGTCAAATTCGTTGATTTCATTGACGTTAAAGCCGCCGGGTTTGTAGCCGCGGGCGATGCTGCCATAGACCAAGGCGTCATCGGTGGCCTGCCAATCCAGCGTAACACGTGGGGTGAACTCGGAAAAAGAGACGGTCTCTTTTCGCGGGCAGGCCACAACCGTGCCTGGCGGTGGGACATCCGGTCCAGGAACGCCCATAAACGTCGCCCCTTGCGGCAAACTGGGAAGGCAGACCGGGGTGAGCCGGGATAAGGACGTATCCTGCAAGCGCCAGCCGGGAAGCGTGTACGTGATCTCGTCTTCATTTTGTCTTGCTTCAAGTCCAAGGCGAATGGTGTCGCTGACATTCCAGCGGACCCGGCCAAACAGGGCCTGATACTCGGTGTCACGGGTGTAGAAGGCGGGAAACGCATTCACCTCAGCCATATTTGCGAGGAAGAAAGGCGGTCCCGCCAGCGGCGAAGCCGGATTACGCAACCAGAACTTACTGTCATTGAGCAGAGTCGAGTCTTCGTTGAAAACTTGCGCGCCCAACAGCACGTCTACGCCATCAAATTCGTGCAGCCAGAGCGCCGTATGATCGGTGTGCTCGTTTTCGTAATGGAGCTGCTGTAAGGCCGATAGCGAGAATACAAAGCCGGACGGCCCGGGGAAATCCGTGAAATCGCCATCGGTCTCGATGAAACTCTCATTCTGATGATACCCGAATAAGTAACGGAACTCACCAAAATCGGTGTCCCATCTAGCATCGATTGAGCCCACCGTCTGATCGACTTCCATGCCCAGCGGCGGATTTCCGGTCAGCGGGTTCAGACCCATCTGCACATCATCAATGCTGGCCTCGACACGTCCGGTATATGTGCCGCGGGTACAGGCCGTTACAAGCGGTGGCGGCGCCCCGGTCAGGCGATCTGGGCATGGGGATGGCGGGGTGCCAGGAGGGCCCGCCGTAAAGGTTCCGCCTGGCACGGGCACACGCTCATTGGAAAACAGAAACGCCGTTGGCAAGTCTGATTGGTCGGTTTCGGACACTTGTATCCGGGCGGTCACATCAAGCCCCTTCAAGGGGGTGGCGCGCAGCGCCAAGGCACCGCCCGAGAAGTCTTCAGCTCCGAGGTCATCGCCATTGACCGGATGCTCATAACGACCATCTGTCGAGCGGCTGGCGAGATTAAGTCGGACCGCAAGCTTATCTTCAATCAGCGGCCCGGTGAGAGAGCCAAACGTTTCAAGTGTGTTGCCCTCGGCGACTTCAACCGTCCCCGATGCGGCATAATCAAATTCCGGTTTCTTCGAAATGTAATTGATCGCCCCTGCGAACGCGTTGCGACCATAGAGCGTTGATTGCGGGCCTTTCACCACTTCGATGCGTTCGAGATCGAATAGGCTCGTCACAATGCCAGCCGTACCACCTGCGATCGCGAGGTTCTCTCCAGATAAATCGATACCATCCAGCATGACCGCAACGCTTGGCCGGCCGCGCTCGGCTTGCATGCCACGTACACCTGGGCGCGTATCATTCGGAAATCCACCAATGTCATAGGTGAGCCCTGCCGTCAGCCGCGCAACATCTTCGGTATTCTGCACATTGGCGCGCGCAATTTCGGCCGCATTGATCACTTGTATGGTCAACGGCACGTCTTGTAAGTTTTCCGTCACGCGGCGGGCTGTCACGAGAACGGGGTCTAAAACGACGACGTCATCGACAGTATTTGACTCGGTTTGCGCCGTAGCGAGGGTTGGCAGGATCAACCCAGCGCAGACGGCTAAAATTGAGGTGGAAACCCTAGACGTAAGGGACGCGTTTCGCGGGATTGTCCCATCAGATTGGACATTTATGGGTTCGTCTAAACAGTGTCCGAGGATATTTTGATCTTGCGCCACTGGCCCCTCCGTATCGATCTTTTGGTGAAACGTGACCCAAACCAGCGCTTTGGGTTAATCCGTTAAAACACCTATAAATCATCCTTCTAGGCGTGATTCTACTTCAAGATAAGAGCGGCTGATCTGCGATCAGAGGGCGAATAATAGAAGCGAGTGACACGCTCAAAACGTCCTTTCCTGCAACCGAAGCACCCCTAAGGCAGGAGCAGCGTCGCGCCGACGGTTTGACCACTTTCGAGCGCGGTGTGCGCTTCAGCAACATCGCTGAGCGGGAACGTTTGTCCAATATGCGCTTTGAGTGTGCCCGCGCGCAAAGCGCCAAACAAAGCGGCAGCCCCGCGGCGCAGGTCGTCTGGATCAGCGATAAAGTGGAACAAGCCCGGTCGGGTCAAAACCAAAGAGCCCTTCGCACCCAGCGCGCCGGGCGCAATGGGCTCTGCCGCGCCGGAGGCATTACCATAGCTCACCCACCAACCGCGGGGTTTGAGACTGTTGAGAGACGCTTCAGCAGACGTCTTGCCGACACTGTCATAAGACACGTCAACGCCAACGCCGCCGGTCAAGGCGCGTACCTCTGCGGCAACATCACCAGAAGACATGACGACATTTTGCGCGCCAAGGTCGCGGGCCCGCGCGGCTTTCGCATCGCTCGAGGTAACGGCAATCACGTTGACACCAAGCGAGGTTGCCCATGGCACTAGAAGCGAGCCGACGCCGCCGACGGGCGCCCAGACCAGTGCCGTTTCTCCAGGTGATGCACGCCGGACCTCAAATAAGAGCATCCATGCGGTTAATCCTTTCAGCAAAACGGCGGCAGCGTCGGTTTCGCTCACCCCATCGGGCAATTTGACCATGCTCGCGGCAGCACCCGTATAGTGTGTCGCGTAGGTGCCTGCGCCAAGATAAGCGACCCGATCGCCGACTTGCAGCGTGGTGACACCCTCGCCCACAGACTCGACCACGCCGGCGCCCTCTGAGCCCGGTACGAAGGGCAACTTGACCGGATAAAGCCCGGTCCGGTGATACGTATCGATAAAGTTGAGACCAACAGCGGTCTGGCAGACCAGGGCCTCGCCTGGACCGGGCGCCCGCGGCGCACGGGCGATTTTATTCAGGACATCAACCCCACCCGTCTCAGTCATTTCAATCACATAAGGTTCTGACATAGCGCATCCTCTCAGAATCATAGTTCTCTTAGCCCATGAGTCTCATAGACCTGATCTGCGGTGTAGACGAGGCCGGGCGTGGCCCCTGGGCGGGTCCAGTGACCGCCGCCGCTGTGATCCTCGATCCAGCCCAGCCGATACACGGCCTCACGGACTCAAAGAAAATCAGTGAAAAGAAGCGTTTTGTCCTAGAACCCGAGATCAAAATGAAGGCGGCCTACTGGTGCGTGGCCCATGCCGATACAAACGAGATCGATCAGCTGAACATTAGCGAGGCGACATTCCTAGCGATGCAGCGCGCCATCGCAGGCTTAGGGATCCAACCCGAAGAAATTTTAGTCGATGGCAACGCACTGCCGCGCGATTTGCCGGCGCCCGCCAGAGCGATCATCAAAGGCGACTTGAAAGAGCCCGCTATATCCGCCGCCTCGATCCTGGCCAAAACAGCCCGCGATCGCCGCATGGCCGAGTATTGCACCGACTTTCCAGGCTATGGATTCGCGGCCCATAAGGGTTACGGCACGGCGGCGCATGCAGCGGCGCTGCGCCAGCTCGGACCCTGTGCGATTCATCGCACCAGCTTCGCGCCGGTGCGCGCCGTTATGGTTAGCGAAACCTTAACCAATTGAGCGCTTTTCTTAACCTTTACGGTTGGAGACTGCGATGATCCCCTATGGTTGGCATGTCTGGCGTGGCGAGAGCAGCCAGCGATATCGCTTCAAAATCACCAAAACGATAGATGCGCTGCCGGATGCGGGCGGCATTTATGTCATGGTCCGGCGGACCGCTTTTTTCTTTTTAAAGCCGATTTATATCGGCAAAGCGTCGAACCTTCAGGGGCGATTGGATGGCCACGAACGCTGGGAGGAGGCCCGCAAAAAAGGCGCCTCAGAGCGGCACTATCTCTGCATTCGCTCAGAGAGCAAACGTCAAAAGATCGAAGAAGATCTGATTCGGAAATATCGGCCAAAACTCAATGATATGCTCAAACCACGCGATTCCGAGGATGCGCCCAATCATGCCAGCCTACGCAGCGGGTGGATGAGCGCAAAACAGTATTATGGCCTGAATGACCGCCAAGGATCATCGGATAACGTCAAATCGGTCAAAGGTAAAAAGAAATCCGCAAAGCGGAAAATGAGCGCCCGCGACTATTATGCAGGAACGGATAAAGCCGCCTAGCGTGGCCAATATACGGCTTTGAACACGCGCCGCTCGGGCGCCAAGAAAGACCCGAGCTTGAGCGAACCCCATCCTTCATGGCATAGGCGATGCGATGCCTGATACCGCTTCTTTCTCCGTTGCGCCGCCTATCTTCGCCGATGTTCCTAAGAGCGTGAGCTTCAAAAAGCTGCGCAAACGGCTCGTCCGCAATGCTTTGAATGTGATTGATCAATATGGGCTGATCGATCGGTCCGCGCCGAAAAAACCGAAATGGCTCGTCTGTTTGTCAGGCGGTAAAGACAGCTATGGATTGCTCGCCGTTTTGCTCGATTTGCAGTGGCAAGGCGCTCTGCCGGTCGACTTGCTGGCCTGCAACCTTGACCAAGGACAGCCAGGCTTCCCGAAACACGTATTGCCGAATTGGCTGGACGCGGTCGGTGTCCCCTATCGCATTGAGACCGAAGACACCTATTCCATTGTGACCGAGAAAGTGCCGGAACACCGGACCTATTGCGCGCTCTGCTCAAGGCTGCGACGTGGTATCTTATATAGAATAGCACGCGAAGAACAGTGCGACGCGATCGTTCTCGGCCACCACCGCGATGACGCGCTTGAAACCTTTATGATGAATCTTGTCCATGGCGGACGCTTAGCCGCTATGCCGCCAAAATTGTTAAACGATGAAGGTGATGTCCAGGTGCTGCGACCCCTGATCACAAGCGCCGAAACAGATCTCGCAAAATTTGCCGAGGCGATGAAATTTCCGATTATTCCCTGCAATTTGTGCGGCTCTCAAGACGGTTTGCAGCGGGTCGCGATGAAACGCTTATTGGACGAATGGGAGACCCGCAAACCCGGCGTTCGGCAAGTTATGGCGCATGCCTTAGCCACGGTTCGGCCAAGCCACTTGCACGATCCGCGTGTGTTTGACTTTCAAGGCCTACAACCAGGCGGTATCGGAACGCCGGAGGATGGTCTGCCGTTTTAACCCACAAAGACCAGAAAAAAGGGCCTGGCGCTTGCGCGGCCAGGCCCCAAAAGGCTGGTCTCGTCTGGGGGGAGGAAACGCCCAATCGGAGGATTGATTGGGTTGTGCCCGAGACCTTAACACTCGCCCTATATGGGTTCCTTAGTTGTAATTGCAACATGCAAGCCGACAAGAAAAAGCATGCAAATTTGCATGCCCTGACGTCAGGTCAGCCTTATTCTCGCAGAGCAGACAACCGAAACCGTTCAACTTCTCCGGTCAAAAAGTCTCGGAAAGCCGAAATCCGCTTCGACCGTTTCAAATCGCTCGGATAAATAAAATAAAGGTCGAAGCTGGGGCCGGTATAGTCCTCTAAGACGCGGACCAAGCGTGGCACAGCACTGACCATATAATCGGGCAAATCGGCGATGCCCAGCCCAGCCTCAACGGCGCGCAGCATAGCGGCGACATTGTTTACTGTAATCGCGGCTTTGCGGGGACCTGAATCATCGCGTCCGACCCGTTCGGCAAAGCTCATCGCGGTAATCGGGCTGTCGGCAAGGCCGTAGGCAATGATCCGGTGATTGTCCAAGTCTTGCGGGGTTTTTGGCATGCCGTACGCTTGGATGTATTCCGGGGACGCATATAAATTGGTCCGCACAGTCGCCAGCTTGCGTTGAATCAGGTCCGCTTTATCTGCCGCCCAAAGCCGGATGGCGCATTCCGCCTCAAGCCGTAAAAGGTCATAATGCTCGCCATCATCAAGCCGAAGATCAATCCGCATGCCGGGATTCTGATCAACAAACCCCCCAAGCCGCGGCACCAACCATGTTGAGCCAAACGCCACCGGCGCGGTGACGATCAAGTCGCCTTGCGCCACGTCCTGCTGATCGCGCAGCGCCGCGCCCGCGCCCTGCGCTGCGGTTGCCATTTCATTGGTTGATCGGTGGAGCGTATGCCCCGCATCGGTCAGGACAAGTCCGCGCGCATGGCGCTGGAACAGAGACACGCCCAGCTGCTCCTCCAGGGCCGCGATCTGGCGCGAGACCGCTGACTGAGAAATACCCAGGCGTTCACCCGCTGCGGTGAGACTGCCCGCTTCTGCGGCGGCGTGGAATGACTTCAATTTGTCCCAATCCATAACCGCGAGTCCTTCCATAGGAGGTGTATTCGATGCAAGTGCTGTTTGATTGAGACCGTTCGAAAACTGATCGTTTGCCCAACAATATTACTGGCTCAGCCAGACAATACGCGCCATCCACGCAACCTCTTGCCGGTCCAATACTCGGGGATCCTGATGAATACTCAATGATTTCAGATGGATAGAGGAATTCAAGTCCGCTTCGAGCAGACCGATTAAAACGTCGCCATGATGCGATCCGACCACCACGCGATCGCCCGCCTGCGCGGGGATATGTGGTGAGATCACCAATCGGTCACCGCGCCGATAGGTTGGCTCCAAGGATGTATCGTGAACTTCTAAGACATAGAGATGATCGCGCCTGAAATTGAACGGGAACGATCCGTTCTGCCATGCATCACCGACCGGCCTGCCGCTCTGATCAAAGATCTGCGACGCATGCAGGTCTTTGGTCGACAGGCTGGGCAAAGCGCAGGCCGGTTCACCGGAAATCAGGGCCGCAAAAGCGGTAAACTCCTCCCCTACGGCGGCCAGGGCCAAAGAAATGCTCTCCGTTGATGGCCAACGCGGGCGACCATCTTTAGAGGTGCGTTTCGATTTATTAAAAGCCGTCGCATCGAGCCCAGCTAATTTTGCCAGGCCAGACGCGCTTAAACCGTGTTTTTGCGCTAACAAATCTACGCCCCGCCAAACGTCCCCATGTTGCATCATAGATCAGGCTCAAGGTTGCTGAAACGGCATTGGAATGATTAACATAGGAATAATATCTTATCAACCGAGGATCGTTTCGCTTGCATTCTCCCCCGAAATGAGGTGACACCGCCGCCATGGTGATGCTTCCAAGAACCCGCATTTACAAGATCTTAAGCCAGTATGATTGGTCCATCTCGGAGCCACTCGGCGTTTCAAAAACGCCGTTGGATGACATGGATGGGTATGTCCATCTCTCAACCCGCGAGCAAGTCGCAGAGACCCTGCGTTTGCATTATGCGGGCGAAGAAAACGTACGCCTTTTGGAATATATCGTCGAAGAGATGAGTGGCCCCATCCGCTGGGAAGAAAGTCGCGGCGGTCAGTTTTTCCCGCATCTTTATGCCCAGCTCCGCCTCGCGGTTGCGAAACGCTCTTGGATCTTAGACTCCGGAGCTGACGGCGTTCCCGCGCTGCCCGCGAATATCGACGCATGACGCTGTCCGATCTCGCACTGCCACTCCTCAAAAAACTCCCTGCTGAAGCCGCTCATGCGGCGACGATACGTGGCCTCAAGCTTGGCTTAGGTCTGCCAAACATCGATCCTGCCGCATGGCAAACCGAGGTCCGCCTGCCGCGCGCGGGATTGTGCTTGAGCAATCCAATCGGATTGGCGGCAGGATTTGATAAGAATGCCGATGTCTACCGCCCAATGGCGCGTTTTGGCTTCGGCTTTTTGGAATGCGGCACGGTGACCCCGCGTCCCCAACCCGGAAATCCGAAACCGCGTGTGTTTCGGCTGCCCGAGGATCGCGGCATCATCAACCGATTGGGGTTCAACAATAATGGCCTGGACTATTTTGTGCGCCGGTTGCGTCTAAGGCCGACAGACCTCGCGTGTCCAATCGGCGCGAATGTTGGGGCCAATAAGTCGAGTGAAGACTTCATCGCCGACTATGAAGCTGGCATCGCTGCGGTCTATCCACACTGCCACTATGTCACGATCAATATTTCGAGCCCAAACACGCCGGGCCTGCGGGGACTGCAAAGCAAAACCGCGCTCGAAGAGCTCTTAGGGCGGTGCGGCGCAATTGCTGAAAGCCAGCGGCCGACTTTGGGCAAAAAACCGATCTTTCTGAAGCTTGCGCCAGACCTGATGCCGAATGATCAGATCGATATTATCGCAGCGCTCAGAAGCTCAGGCATTTGGCTCGCGGGGTTGATCATCTCGAACACAACCGCCGAACGCCCTGATCATTTGCGCGCCTCCGCAGCGCAACAAGCCGGAGGGCTTTCCGGCGCGCCTTTAATGGCGAAATCGACTGCGATTTTAAAGGACTTTGCCTCAGACCTGTTTGGCGAGTTTGACCTGATTGGCTGTGGCGGCGTGGCGTCTGGGGCCGATGCTTATGCGAAAATCCGAGCCGGCGCGCACGCGGTACAGCTTTATTCGGCTCTGATTTTTCACGGCGCTGGCCTGGTCGCAAAAATCAATACAGAGCTCGCGGCACTGCTGGCAGCCGATGGGTTTAACTCTGTGGAAGAGGCGGTCGGCGCAGATCTTCCGTCGCGCGGATAAGGCCCGGCAAAAACCACCCATGGGCGAGGACACGCACCAAGAACATACCTAAAAATGCCAGCCAGACGCCGGTATTGCCGAGACAATCGCGCAAAAAGAGATCCAGTGGAAGATAAATAAGAGCCACAATGGTGGCAGCGATCCGCAGCGCCTGCCCGCGTGTGGCGCCGATCAAAAAGCCGTCAAATTGATAGGCCAAAACGCCGATGATCGGGATGAACGCACAGTAGGGCAAAAACGCGAGGGCGACGGCTCGCGCGTCCGGGTCGCTGATAAAGCGGGCAATCACCCATCCCCCACCGCTCCAATAGATCAGACTGATCAAGACCGCGAACCCAATTGCCAACTCGGTTGTTATCCGCATCGCGCGAACAAGCTTGTCTCGATCGCGCGCACCATAGGCTTCCCCGACTTCTTTTTCCGCAACAAAGGCGAAGCCATCTAAGACGAAAGCGGAAACGGTGATGAATTGCAGCAAGACTTCATTGCCGGCGACGTACTCTGTGCCCAATTGCGCCCCAGACCGAACGAACCAGGCAAAACAGAACAGCATTGCGAGCGTGCGGATCAAAATGTCACGATTGGCGTTGAACAAAGCAATCAGGGCCGCGCGATCGAACACATTGCGTTCGGGTTTCAAACTGCGGCCGATTATGGCCAACCCAAAGACCAGCGCGACCCATTCGGCTATGGCCGTCCCCGCACCGATCCCGGCAGGTCCCCAACCCAGCCCCGCGACAAACCAAATGTCCAGAATGATATTAACGCCATTCATCACGATTTGCATGGCGAGCAAGGCGCCGGTCCGGCCTGTGCCTAAAAGCCAGCCGGTGATCGCATATTGCGTCAGCAAAGCCGGTGCGCCCCAAACGCGCGCAGAAAAGTATCCACCGGCTAAATCGACAACATCCGGCTCAGCACCAAACGGGGCGAACACCACTGCACCTAGGAGTGGTGAGCTTAGAAAAATCGCGCCGCCAAAAGCGCCCCCAATCAGCAAGCCGCGCTGCAGTGTGGCGCGCGCCTCGGCGGCATCATCACGCCCCAAAGCCTGCGCCACCAGCCCGGTCGTCGACATCCGCAAAAAGCCGAAACCCCAATAAATGAAGCTAAATGCGACGCTGGCGACTGCGACGGCGGCCAAGTCGGCTTTGTCGCCATAAAGACCCATGACGGCCGTATCGACCACACCGGTCGCGGCGATTGCCGCCTGAGCCAGCATTACCGGGACTGCCAATTGCAGCACGCGATATCGAGAGAGCGCCGCTTCTGTCATCGCTGCCGCTTAGCCCGAAGCGCCTGGCCTGTCAGCTAGAATGCATATCAGGCTGCGTCTTGCACAATCCGCGCGATATCCTCGCCATAGCGACCGGCCTTCTTCTCTCCGACACCAGAGATTTGCAGCAGCTCCACCACATCTGTCGGGCGCTCCGTCGCTATTGTCGCGAGCGTCTTATCATGGAATATCACGTAAGGTGGGACGCCTTTGGCTTTGGCGGTTTCAACCCGCCATTGGCGTAACAGATCGAGCAGTTGGCGGTCGCGTTGCGACAGGTCCGTAAACGCAGTGCGCGCTGATGCGTGGCGTGTCCGGCGGGTTTTGCGCACGCTCGGATCGGCCTTAAGCAAAACCAAGCGCTCGCCTTTGAAAACGGTTTTGACAGCGTCATGGTCCGGTACAAATATGAACGGGCGCATGACGTCGCCGCCTTCCGCCAAAAGTCCCGTGAATAAAAGCTCATCAAAGACCGCGTTCCAGCCCGCTTTCGGCAAATCTGCGCCGACCCCATAGGTCGATTGGCGCGAGAGGTCTTCGTCAAAACTATCTTTGGCTTGTCCCAGTAAATGGATGACCAGCCGCCCGCGTCCGATTTTTTGGCCGCAGCGCAGCACAGCTGAGAGGGCCATCTGCGCCCACCGGGTGGCATCATAATGGTCGCCTGACTCGGCCCGGCAATTGTCACAGGCCCCGCACGGCTCGGCGTGTTTTTCGCCAAAATAAACACGAACCGCTTGGCGCCGACACGCATCACCGTTCAAGAACGCAAACAGCTGTCGGGTTTTATTTATTTGGACCCGCTTCACCGCCGCCTCGGCATCGCTATCATGGCTCCACATCAGGCTCCGGCGTAGATCTGCGGGGCCAAACAAGGCGACGCCTTCAGCGGGCTCTCCGTCGCGGCCCGCGCGGCCCACTTCTTGCCAATAGGCTTCAATCGTTTTCGGCGGATCGGCGTGGATTACGAACCGGACATCCGGCTTATCGACGCCCATGCCGAAAGCGACCGTCGCACACATGACAAGGCCATCTTCGAGCAAAAAACGCCGCTGCCGCTCGGCTCGGTCGTCAGGCTCGAGACCAGCATGATAGGCAAGCGCTGCAATGCCTTGTCGTTCCAGGGCCTCCGCCAATTGCTCGGTTCCTTTTCGCGTCGCCGCGTAGACGATCCCGCTTTCACGTTTGTGGGCGCGTATGAGACTGATCAAGCGCTCGGTCTTGTTCCCGACTTTAGGCTCAGCATTCAGCGTCAAGTTTGGGCGATCAAAGCTTGCAACGTGCAGGGCCGGATCGGTGAGATCCAATTGCTCGAGAATATCCGCGCGGGTTCGCGCGTCCGCGGTTGCGGTGACGGCGAGCCTCGGCACATTTGGGAAAATCTCTTTGAGCCGACCGAGCGCGCGATAGTCGGGCCGGAAGTCATGTCCCCATTGGCTGACACAGTGGGCTTCATCAACGGCAATCAGCGAGATGTTGAGATCTCTCAAGGCCGATAATAATCCCCCTGAGAGGCCCTCGGGTGACACATACAGCATGTCCATCTCACCCGCATGGGCCGCGCGCAAAGCTGTTGTGCGATCTTCAAATGCCAATGAGGAATCGAGCCGCTCCGCCCGAACGCCGAGCGCTTTGAGGGCATCCACCTGGTCCGCCATCAGCGCAATCAAGGGGGACACGATCAAGCCGACGCCGTCGCGCAAAATGGACGGGATCTGGTAACACAGAGATTTCCCACCGCCCGTTGGCAGCACAGCGAGCGCATCACGGCCTGCCAAGGCGTCAGCAATCACGTCAGACTGCAAGCCTCGAAAGTTCTCATACCCGTAAACGCGTTGCAAAAGCGCTCGCGCGGCATCGAGAGAATGAGGAACGACCGAGTTCATGATCTAGCTGTTGAAGGAATCGTGCCTCAAAACAAGCAACCAAAAGGAGGATTTACAGCCCGATTTGCATCGCTTCGACCAAAAAAGTGTGTCGGCGCGCCACCAAACGGGCATCCTTGCTGTATCCACCCCCGAGCACACCGACGATGGGGATCGAGGCATCCAAACACGCTTGCACGACCATCGCATCGCGCGCTTGCAAGCCGTCATCGCTCAAATCAAGCAGACCTAATCGATCGTCAGTGTGAGGATCGACCCCCGCATTGTAGAAGACAAGATCCGGCTGAGCCTGCGAGAGCGTTTCTGAAACGAGCTTTCGCGCGGCGTTTAGGTAACAGCCATCGCCAGTGCCTCGGCGCAGACTGATATCGAGGTCGGATGGCGGTTTCGTGCGCGGCCAGTTCTCTTTGCAATGCAGGCTTGCGGTAAAGACGCGTGGCTCATCAGCGAAAATGAGGGCCGTGCCATCGCCGTGGTGCACATCAAGATCAATCACCGCGATCTTTTGAACCCGCCCGTGATCGAGAAGTGAAAGCGCAGCCACCGCAACATCGTTAAAAACGCAAAATCCGGCCCCGCCTTGATAGTCCGCATGGTGACTGCCGCCTGCAAGATTGACCGCGCGGCCCGCCTCGAGCGCCCGTTCAGCGGCGAGCGTTGTGCCGCCGACCGACGCGCGGGTTCGGGCCGCAATCGCCCGGGTCATCTCGAAGCCGACGCGGCGCGCTGTCTTGGCATCGAGCGAACTGGTGAGAACCGCATGGACGTATTTGGGATCGTGCGCGCGTTCGAGAGCAGCTTGAGACGCGTGGTCTGGGCGCTCAAACTGAAAGCCGTCACTCGCCAGCAACTCTGCCACCAGAGAGTATTTGCGCATTGGGAAGCGATGATCGTCCGTGACGCTCGCAGCGTCATAATCAGGATGGTGAATGATGGGCAGCACGCCCAGTGATATGGGCCTAGTCTTTTGCTGCGCCAGAGCGTGCCAGCAGAAAATGGCCATGCAAAGCCGCCACAGGCTTATCGCGCTCGCTCTGCCAAGCTTCGGCTGTGACCGATGCCATGCGACGTCCGAGCTTGATCACCCGGGCGCGGCCATACAGGTCCTCGGCACGGCCTTGCCGCAAATAGTCGACGGTGAGGTTGATCGTACGTGCCGGGCGCTCGGCGCTTGAGACGAGGAACAATTGCGCCATCGCGGTCAATTCCAGGAAGGTTCCGATTGCGCCGCCATGCAGCGCCTTAATGGTGAAATTCCCGATCAGCTTTTCCTGAAATGGCAGGACCGTGGTCATATCATCGCCTTTGATATCGCACCGCATGCCGAGCGTTTCGACAATCGGAACCCGCAGAAGGAAGCCTGCCAACTGATCACCGCGGCTCAGAGTCCGGCTCATTCGGGCACTCCTAGGCTCGCTTTTGGGCGCGGTTTGTTGATTGCAAACGCGCCTTGTGCGGTCGCAATGACTTTGTCCCGGCTATCATGATACGCCCAAGCCCTTGTAAAGGCGACGGATTTAGTAACGTGATAACACTCAGCCTCGCCAATAATGTCGCGTCCGCTATCGGCGGGTCGCATATAGTCAATGCGCAGATCGAGTGTCGCGACGAACCGGAATTCCTCAAGAGAAGCGGCGCAGGCCATGCCGCACAGATTGTCGAGCAAGGTGGTAATCGCCCCACCATGAATAACTTTCGCTTCAATATCGCCAATCAAGTGTTGTGCGAAAGGTTGCACGCCCCAGACGCGTCCGCGCTCCACTTTGGTGACTTTAAACCCTGTTTCGCGCGCCCATGGCACGACTTGTGTCATGCCGTCCATATTTTGACGCATTAATTCAATGCGCTTGTCGAGACTGGCAATACTCTCGTCCATGGTTGCTCGTTTTCAAATTGACGTTCACGTCAACGGCTATACCATCTCTTTAAGGGAAGAAAACTGATAACCTCACGGGAGGATTTGAGATGGCATTTGATGCCGCGACCGCCGGAAAAGCATGCATCATCGGCGCCGGATGCAGCGGGTTTACGATGGCCAAGCGCCTGAAAGACTATGGCATCGCGTATGATTGCTTTGAAATGTCCGACGATATTGGCGGTAATTGGTACTATAAAAACCCGAACGGCATGTCGTCTTGCTATCAGAGCCTGCACATCGATACATCGAAATGGCGACTGGCCTTTGAAGACTTTCCGGTGCCTGAGGATTGGCCGGACTTCCCGCATCACAGCCAGCTTTTGCAATATTTCCATGATTATGTTGACCGTTTCGGTCTGCGCGAGAGCATCACCTTTAATACCAGCGTCGATAAAGCGGTCCGCCGCGAGGATGGCGATTGGGACGTAACCCTCTCAACCGGCGAGACCCGCACCTATCAATGGCTGTTCGTTGGCAATGGCCATCATTGGGACCCGCGCACGCCCGATGACTATCCTGGTCAAGACACATTCACCGGCTATCAAATCCATAGCCACCATTATGAAGATCCGTTTGAACCGTATGATTTTCGCGGCAAACGGATCCTGGTGGTCGGTGCCGGTAACTCCGCGATGGACATCTCGTCAGAACTGTCGCAGCGCCCGATTGCCGAGAAACTGATCATCTCCATGCGTCGCGGCGTTTGGGTGCTGCCGAAATACCTGGGCGGCCAGCCTGCCGACAAAGCGATCTTGCCGAGCTGGATGCCGATGAGCGTTGGACGCGCGCTCGCCCGGTCAAAGATCAAGAAAGAGATTGGCAATCCGCAAGACTATGGTTTGCCCAAGCCTGATCATGAACCGCTCGATGCCCACCCGTCCGTGTCCGGGGAGTTCCTGACACGCGTCGGCTGCGGCGACATCACAGCGAAAGGTGCGATAGATCGATTTGAGCCGAACGCAGTGATTTTCAAAGATGGCAGCCGTGAGGAAATTGATGCCATTGTCTGGGCCACCGGTTACAAAGTCTCTTTCCCGTTCTTTGAAGACCCAGAGCTGACCCCGAAAGACAATCGGTTTCCGCTATTCAAACGCATGGTGAAACCGGGTTATGAGAATTTGTTCTTCCTCGCCCTCGCTCAACCGCTCCCGACTTTGGTGAATTTTGCGGAGCAGCAATCCAAGCTCGCTGCTGCGGCGATTGCGGGCGATTACGCGTTTCCAAGCCATTCTGAAATGGACCGGATCACTGCGGCAGACGAAAAGGCGCATATGGGCCACTTTTACCAAGCTGCACGCCACACGATGCAGGTTGATTTCAACACTTATGTAAGGGACCTATATCAAGAGATAGAGAAAGGCCGGAAGCGGGTCCGCGCCTTAGCTTAATTGCGTCATCCGGAGTGTTTTTATGCGTGGAGTTTTGCAAGGGCTGCTCTTAGCAAGCCTGGTTGCCTGCGCATCATCGCCGCCGCCCGTGGTCTATCCGCAAGCTGGGACGCAATCTGCACCCGATGCACAGATGCGGGCGCGTGTAGAATCGTCTCCGCGGGCGCAGCAAGGCAGCTTCCAGCCCGATTACACGCTCTATGCGTGCACCCGATCCTTTGCCAACCGGCCGGATACTGATCCGTCCGGGCGCATTCGATCCTACAGCGCGCTTATCGAGGTCCAAGGCGTTGTCCTCGCCGCATCGCCGGTCAATGGCGCGTGCATGACCTCAGGATTTGGACCACGTTTCGGCAGTCTTCACAAAGGCATCGATTTGCAGGCCAAACCCGCCGTTCCGGTCTATTCCACCGCGCCCGGCATCGTGCTGGAAGTGAGCACCCAAACGGGGTTTGGCTATCAAGTCCTGATTGAGCATGGCAATGGCGTCTATACGCGATATGCGCACCTCGCGTCTTTCGCCGACGGCCTGGCGCCCGGGCAAGCCATAGGGTTTGGCCAACCCCTTGGCATGATGGGAAAAACCGGCAATGCCACCGCCATTCACGTGCATTACGAAGTTCTGACCGGCGATTACAACACACCGCGCAAATCGTGGGGGCTTATGGCACACAATCCACTCGACTTTCCCGCCTGGCGCGGTCTGGAGGGGGTGGGCTGATCCTTCAGGGGCGATGATCTGCCACGCGCCCGGAATATGGCACTGCAAACAAAAAGTTGACGTTCCGTCATCAATCTGAAAACAAGAGGATCTGCAAGCGTAAGGGAATCTATGACGGTTAGGGTCGACCCAAATCTGCGTATGGGCAAGCGGGCGCGCGCCAAAGAAGCTAATCGTCGAGCGATTTTGGAAGCGGCGCGGGTCGTTTTCGCTCGGATTGGCTATGAAGCGACCAATATCCGCGACATTATCCGCGAAACGAGCCTCGCGAGCGGAACATTCTACAATTATTTCAAGTCGAAAGAAGAAGTGTTCGAAGCGATCGCGAATGACAGTGTCAAACGCTTTCGACCTCTGCTTCAAAAAGTTCGGGATGAAGCCCAAGATCTGGAATCCTACCTGTACGCAGCGTTCGGGGCTTACTTTACCTTCCTCGCGGAAGAAAATGATGAGGCCATCCAGCTTGGTACCCCCCATATGAGCCTGATTGGCGTGCGGGTTGATACTCCAGAAATGCAAACGGTCTCGGAAGAAATCGCCGCCGACTTGGAAATTGCCTTGGACAAAATCGGTCTCGGACATCTCGATATTGTCTATATCACCGCTGCGGCGATTGGGATGGCACGCGAGATGGGGGACCAGATGCTCAAACGTCGCCCAGTTGACCCGGAGGCGGCCACGAAATTTGCCGCAAAAGTGACCCTTGCAGGCATTGAGGCGCTTGCCAAATCTGATTGCTAAGTCAGATTAATCGCAGAAAAAACAATCTGGGAGGGCGATGGCGATGAGCCTGCAAGCCACGATCGCAAAATTGATGCTGAAACTGCCGGCGGGCTGGAAAGTCAAAATGGCGGGCGGGACGCCTTTGGTTTTGGGGGGCCGCACATTGGACCCCGATCTCCAATTCATCGCGCATGGCGCTGCCAATCAACCGCCCATGTCCTCGCTGGAACCGGAAGTCGCACAAGCAGCAGCAATTGAAGGCCTAGCGATGTTTGCGGCAAAGCCCGAGCCGGGCGTGACGTGGGCGGACCGCCTCATTCCGGGGCCTGGCACACACCAAATTCCCGTCCGCATTTATCAGCCCGATGACCAAGACCCAAATGCGCCCTTACTGGCATATTGGCACATGGGCGGCGGCGTCATTCTCAACATCGAAGCCTGTCACGCATTTTGCACGATGATGTCTAAAGTCGCGAAATGCCCCATCGTATCGGTCGATTATCGCTTAGCTCCGCAACACAAATTCCCGGCAGGCTTGGAAGATTGCATCGCGGCTTATGATTGGGCGCTTAAACATGCAGAGTCCTTTGGCGCCCCAGCTGGGCGTGCGGCCATTGGCGGTGACAGTATGGGCGGCAATTTTAGTGCGATCATCGCGCAAGAATCGACGCGCCGTGGGATGCCCAAACCCGACTTGCAGCTGCTAATTTACCCGGCAACCGATTTGGTGACGGAATTCCCCTCTGCAACGATTTATGGCGACACCTATCCGCTCTCAACGGACACGATGCGGTGGTTCATGCGCCAATATTTGCCGGAGGGCTTTGATCAGTCGAGTGTTCTCCTCTCCCCCGCCCTCGAGACGCGTCTGGAAGGCTTGCCGCCCGCCATTATTGTCACCGCAGGGTTCGATCCCTTGGTCGATGACGGCGCCGCTTATGCTGAAAAGCTCCAAGCCGCTGGCGTTGATGTACGCTTCAAGTGTTATGACAGCCTCGCGCACGGATTCACCGCATTTACCGGCATTGCACCGGCGGCGCGGGTAGCGTGCCTCGAGATCGCGGGCATGGTCCGCGATGCGTATGCGGCACTGTGATGCAAGCTCTGGTCTGTCACGCGCTGAGCGATGATTTCTCGGGCGTCGGCCTGCAGATGATTGATGTCCCAGAGCCCGGCCCAGGCGAAGTCCGGATCCGCGTACGCGCCACCAGCTTGAACTATCCAGACCTTCTGCTCTGCCAAGGCAAGTATCAACTGAAACTGGAGCCGCCTTTTGTGCCCGGAATGGATCTCGCAGGCGAGATCGACGCACTCGGCGTCGATGTGGAGGGTTGGTCGGTCGGCGATGCGGTCTGCGGCGGCGCGCGATTTGGCGGTTTCGCGGAGTATGCGATTGTCTCCGCTGAAGGGTTGCAGAAAAAACCTGAGACACTGTCTTTTGAGGCCGCTGCCGCTTACAGCGCAGCTTACTTGACCGCTTATGTTGCTTTGGTTCGACGCGGCGCGCTGCAATCGGGGGAGACGCTGCTCGTGCATGGCGCCAGCGGCGGCGTTGGTATGGCGGCGGTCGATGTCGGTAAACTGATCGGCGCACAGGTCATCGCTACGGGCGGCAAGGATGAGAAGCTGGCAGCGGTTAAAGCCTATGGCGCCGATCATGTGCTCAATACCGGGGACGGATTTCGCGACGCCGTGAAAGCGCTGACCAATGGTCGCGGCGCAGATGTCATCTACGACCCGGTTGGCGGCGATGTCTTCGATGAAAGTGTGCGCTGCATTGCTTTTGACGGGCGTTTGTTGGTGATCGGGTTCACCTCTGGGCGCATCGCCTCCGTCCCGACCAATATGCCCTTGATTAAAGGCTTCTCTGTGGTCGGCGTCCGCGCTGGCGAGTATGGCCGACAATTCCCGGATCGAGGCCGCGAGAATGTCGCTCAAATCTGGCAATGGGCCCGCGATGGAAAAACGCGGCCCCACGTGCATGCGACGCTACCATTGGCTGAGGCAATTGATGGCTTCCACATGCTGTTGAATCGCGAAGTCGTGGGGAAACTCGTTTTTCGTCCGTAACGACGACTGCCTGACCCAGAAAAAGGCGCCGTTTTGCGGCACTTGTAAGATTAAAAAAACGTCAAAAAGCGTGTGAAAACTACGGCGTTAACAAAGCATTACCATTTTCCACCAAGTTATTTCTCGAGCGTTACAAAGACTTAGGTGTTTGCTGCGCACAAAGCCGGGCATACGGGCGGGCACGTGAGTATGAGGGACAATTATTATGAGAACGCTTAGATCTCAGGGTCTAACGGCCATTGTTGCGCTGTCGATGGTCCTAACCGCCTGTTCTGGCGGTGAGGAAGACGGTTCGACCGCCGGGACGATTCCAGGCGCTACCGGATCCGGCGGCGGGACGGGCAGCGGCGGCACGGGTGTCACACCCCCCACTGCGCAGGCCACAAATTTGATCGAGACGGAACTTGATGCTGCGCGGTTTCTTTCGCGCGCAACATTTGGCGGCAGCAAGTCTGATATTGCGTCTCTGACAGGTCGCGACGCTGCCGATTGGATGGCCTCGGAGTTCTCAAAAAGCACCAGCCTCACCATGCCGCAAATCTTAGCGCAACCGCGCAATAGCAATGGCGATTTGCCGGGCCAGCGGATTAATGAGCTGTACTGGGACCACATTATCGGCGCCAATGACCAATTGCGCCAGCGCATGGCCTTCGCGCTATCACAGATCCTCGTTTATTCTGATGCGGCGGACAGCGACCAACCGATGCGCGGCACTTATCAAGATATTCTGATCCGCAATGCGTTCGGCAATTATCGACAGCTGCTCGAAGATGTCACCTATTCCTCCGCCATGGGCGAATGGTTGACCTATCGCGGCAACCGCAAAGGGGACCCTCGCCGCGGCCGTATGCCAGACGAGAATTATGCCCGCGAGATATTGCAGCTTTTCTCGATCGGTTTGATTGAACTCAACTTGGATGGCACGCCGCGGCTCGATGGATCGGGTCAACAAATTGAAACCTATACCAATGCCGACATTGAGGGCCTCGCCCGTGTCTTCACCGGTTTGTCTTGGGCTGGCGGGGAATTCTTTAGAGAACCGCAAGACGGCAATATTCAGCCCATGCAAATGTATCCCGAGCAACACTCAGAGCTCGAGAAAGTCTTCCTCGGGACCACGATTCCCGCGGGCACACCTGGAATCGAAAGCATTGACACGGCCTTAGATGTGATTTTTGAGCATCCAAATGTCGCGCCGTTCATTTCGCGGCAACTGATCCAACGCTTCACGCAGTCTGATCCAGCGCCGGCTTATGTCGAAAATGTCGCCCGGGCGTTTGAATCTGGCAGCTTCACAGCCGCTGGTGGACGTCGATTTGGAACCGGACAACGCGGCGATTTACAAGCTACGTTAGCGGCCGTTCTGCTCGAGCCGACTTTATTCGTCGAGCCCGCTGATAATGTCACGGTGGCCGTCGGCAAAGTGCGTGAACCGATTTTGCGCTTCACGCATTGGGCCCGCGCCTTTGACGTAGACGGGCTCAATGCTGCGAATGAAAGAAGCCTGCGCGATACACGCAGTTCGGATAACGCGCTCGGTCAGCAGGCCTTCCGATCGCCATCCGTGTTTAACTTCTATCGGCCAGGATATGTTGCACCTGGAACCAATGCCGGTGAGCAAAACATTACAGTACCTGAGTTCCAAATCGTCAATGAAAGCAGCTCAGTCGGCTATTTGAACTTCATGACGGACTTTGCGTTCGACCGCGCCTCGCAACGCGATCGCAATATCGAAACGTATAAGCCGGATTACAGCGCTGAACTAGCCCTCGTTGACGATCCTCAAGCCTTGGTTGACCACCTTGACAATCTGCTAACGGGCGGACGCATGGCGGCGGCTGAAAAAGCCGATATTGTTGACATTGTGAGCACCATCGCGGTGCGTACCAATAATCCCGAAAACACTGCAGCCGACCAGGAAGACAAGGTCCAAACCGCTGTCACACTGGTGCTGAACTCGCCGTCATTTGCGGTCGTTTGGTAGGTCGGAAGGAGAAGTAGAATGGCTTATATTTCACGTCGTCACGTCCTCGCGGGCCTCGGCACAGCAGGCTTCGCAAACAGCTTGGGCGCAATCGCAAATCTCGGAATCAATCACGCTTGGGCGGCGGATACCGGCGGCTACAAAGCGATGGTTTGTATCTTCCTAAAAGGCGGAATGGATGGCGCAGATACCATCCTTCCATATGACCAGTCATCATATGATCAATTGCGGAACGTCCGGGTTGGGCTGTTTAACTCTTACAACGCCAATAGCGGCGTCTCGACCCGCAATCGGAACAATTTGCTCAAAATGAACCTCGACAATGCTGGCGCTTTTGGCGGGCGGGAATTCGCCATGCCGCAAGAATTGTCGCCTTTACACGCGATGTTCGAGGGCGGTGACCTGGCGGTTGTCGGCAATGTCGGGCCATTGATCGAACCCACCACGCGGGCCGGAATGGACAATGGCACCGCAGTTTTGCCAAGACGCTTATTCTCCCACAATGACCAGCAATCGACTTGGATGTCGTTTGATGTCGAAGGCGTGAATCGCGGTTGGGGTGGTCGCTTTATGGACCAAGTCGTCGCGTCTGCCCCCAACCAAAATCGCATATTCTCTGCGATTTCGGCGACTGGGAATGATGTCTTCTTGGCCGGTGAGACGGTCAGCCAGTTTAAAGTTGGCACCAGTGGCATTCAAGAACCGGATCTCTACGCCAATAACAATATTCTCGGGAACGAGGCTGGTGATACCGAAGCGCGCAACAAAATCCGGCGCCTTCTGGCCCAACGTGATTTTCAAAGCCGTAACCTGTTTGAACAGGACATCGCCGCAGCGACGTCCAAAGCGGTCGAAAACACCGAACAGTTTGCGCAGGCTCAGGAAAACGCCACACCGTTCACAACGACATTTGCTGGTGACCGACTGTCGAACCAGATGAAATCGGTTGCTGAGACGATCAAGATCAGACAGTTTCTGAATGTCTCACGGCAGATGTATTATGTCTCAACCGGCGGCTACGACACGCACAGCAACCAGGCCAATACGCTTGGTGGATTGCACACCAATTTGGCAAACGCGATCTCTTCGTTCCGCGATGCAATGATTGAAATTGGTGAGTGGAACAATGTGGTTGTGTTCACGGCCTCTGACTTTGGTCGGACCACGATCGACAATGGCAATGGCACCGACCATGGCTGGGGCGCCCACCATATTGTGGCCGGCGGCGCGGTTCAAGGCAAACGCCTATATGGCGAAGTGCCGCTCGCAGATGTGGACAGCAGCTCCTACACTAAAACTCGGGGTCGTTTAATCCCGACAACATCGGTCGAGCAATATGCCGCGACGATGGGGAATTGGTTTGGCCTCAACAGTGCAGAATTGCGCACAGCGCTGCCAAACCTGAACAATTTCAATACGTCCGATATCGGCTTTATGGGCAGCGCCACGTCTTAGGCCATTTGCTCTAAAATCGCCTTCAGACCTTGTTTGTAGGTGGGATACTCGGGCCGCCACCCTGTGGCGGCCTTTATTTTTGCATTCGAGACTCGTTTGCATTCGGCATAGAAACTTCGGCCCATCGGTGTGAGCTCGACCGCTTCGAAGGGGACTTCAGGCGGCGGCGCTTCACCCAAGAGGTCGGCGGCATAAGTGATGACGTCCTCGGGCGGCGCCGCATACTCGTCGCAGAGATTAAAAACGCCCTCGGCATTGGATAGAAGCAAGGCGCGCAGGCCGGTCGCAATATCGGCAACGTGAATGCGTGAAAAGACCTGTCCTGGCTTGACCACGCGCCGCGCCGTGCCGGCGTTTAGACGATCAAAGGCCGATCGCCCAGGGCCATAAATGCCGGGCAAACGCACAATCATTAACCTTGCCGAGACCTGCCGCCATTGGGTTTCGGCCTTGACCCGACGTTCTGCGCGCTGCGATTGCGGGTGTGTCGGCATCCATTCCATCGCCCAACCACCTGCCAAATCCCCATAGACGCCGGTGGTCGATAGATAGGTAATACTGTGCGCCTGATCCGCGAACCGGGCGATGCGTGCAAACGCTGGACACCCCGCATCTTCCGGCGGCGCACTGATGACTATATCGGCCTCCGCGACCCGCGCTTTTAGCGCAGCCTCATCATCAATTGGAACCGGCTCGATCCGGGTCGGCGAAAGCTTCTCTGCGCTTTGCTGCGAGCGGACCGTCCCAAACACAGGCGCTGGCCAGATATCCGCCAAATAACGCGCGGAATAGCCGGGACCGTATAAAAAAAGCGGTCGTGACGCATCTGTCATTTGCTCTCTCTTATCAGGCCCGCTACCGCCTTAAAGACAGGCTGAGGAGCGCGCAATTCCATGTTTGTATCGATATTGGTATCAGGCTTATTGCCGATGTCACAGTCTGCGCTTGCGGATATTGCGCGCGCCGAGCAAGCCAGGCTGGAAACCTGTCTAGAGACCGTCGAGACCGACCCGGAAGCGGCTTACGAAGACTCGCTGGCTTGGTTGAGCAATGGTAACCGACCGAAAGCCCGCCATTGCAATGCCGTCGCGCTGCTCGCACTTGGTCGGCTTGAGGAAGGCGCGGCACGTCTAGAGGCGCTGGCATCAGCACCAGATCCGATCGAGCTCGACTTACGCATCCGCTTCTTGGCGCAGGCTGGGAATGCGTGGCTGGCGGCCAATTATCCCGAGGCGGCAATCGTGGCTTTGACCGAGGCCCTCAAGCTTGAGCAAAACGATCCAGACATTTTCAAAGATCGAGCCGCCGCGTATTTGGCGGTAGAACAGTGGATCAATGGGATCGATGATCTTGATACGGCCCTAGAGATCAATGCCATGGACGCTGAAGCGCTGTCCTTGCGCGCGCGCGCCCATCTCGCAACCGATAAATTAGACGCCGCGAAAGCCGATATGGAAGAAGCGCTGATTTATGACCCCGAGAACCTATCGATTTTGGTGCTGCGCGGCGAAATTCGAGAAGCCATTCGATTGGCGGATTTAAACTAGTCCAAGACGCACGCATCCAAACCGTCGCGCTGGACAATGCGCATACGCGCCTGAACCGTGCCTGTCCGTTGGCGGACATAGGGTCCAGCCGGCCGGACCCGCCACTTATTTGGACTCGGCAGAACCGCGGCCAGGCGCGCCGCTTCAAATTCGGTTAGGTCGCTCGCGGGTTTGCCATATCGACCATATGCCGCCGCTTGCGCTCCATACAGGCCGTCTCCCCATTCGGCGACATTGAGATAGATCTCGAGCACGCGGCGTTTGCCCCAAATCCCGTCAACAAACACCGCCATCCAAGCTTCGCCCGCTTTGCGCGGCAAGCCGCCACCATTCCAGAAAAAGACGTTCTTCGCAGTCTGCTGCGTGAGTGTCGAAGCCCCGCGTAGGCGGCCCTTTGTCTCGCGTTCCTCCAGCGCATCGCGCACGGCATCGACATCGATCCCATTATGCTGACAGAACCGCGTATCTTCCGCCGCGATTACGGCTCGGATGAGATGCGGCGAGATGTCTTCGATCGGCACCCAAGTGTGATAGAGTTCAGTGCCCTGCACGGCCCGTCCCGCCATATTCGCGGTGCCAAATGGCGACATAATTATCAGCACAAGCGCATAGATATGGAAGGCGACAAACAGCCCCATCAAGAATCTCAAGCCGAGCCAAATCCATTGCCAGGCCGTCACGTGTTAGGGTCCAGGTTTTGTTGCCATTCTGCAAGCACCGTTGTGTCGCTCTCGCCTCCGAAACGCGCCGCCTTTTCGACTGAAAACTGGTCCAAATCAAGGCGGCTCAGCGCCCAAATTGCCGCGCCTCTCACAACGGGATTGTTGTCATCTAAGTGCGGCAGAACGCTGGTTTCGACCAAAGCGGGATTTTTCGCATTGCCGATGGCAATCAATACGTTCCTGACAAATCGATCACGACCGATGCGTTTGATGGGAGAGCCCGCGAAAACTTGCCGGAACATTGTCTCGTCCAGGGCGGAAAGCGCGTCTAAGCTTGGGCCCTTTAGTTCCGCGCGCGCCCAGAATGCGCTGTCTTTTGCAACAATCGCGAACTTGTTCCACGGGCAGACGGCTAGGCAATCATCACAGCCATAGATGCGGTTTCCCATCGGCACTCGAAACTCGACCGGGATTGGGCCTTTGTGCTCAATTGTGAGATATGAAATGCAGCGCCTGGCATCGAGCTGGTAAGGCGCTGGGAACGCGTTGGTTGGGCAGACGTCCAGACAGGCTTGGCAAGATCCGCAATGGTCGATTTCGGGCTGGTCGGGCTGCAGCTCGGCATTGGTCAACATCACGCCGAGAAACAGCCAAGACCCGTGCTCTCGCGAAACCAAATTGGTGTGCTTGCCCTGCCAACCGAGGCCAGCCTTCTGCGCGAGCGGCTTCTCCATCAATGGCGCCGTATCGACAAAGACTTTCACATCTGCGCTCGCTTCGTCGAGAAAGGCACGTGCCAAACGTTTCAGCCTTTTTTTCAGGACATCATGATAGTCTTTGCCGCGCGCATAGACCGAGATATTGCCCTCCTCGACCTGCTGTAAATGGATCATTGGATCTGCTTCAGGTCCGTAATTGAGCGCAACGACAATTGCAGACTTAGCATTTGACCACATCGCGGTCGGCTGTTTGCGGCGCTCTAGCGTGGTCGCCATCCACTCCATGGCGCCATGAAACCCCGCTTTGATGAAGGACTCTAGCCGTTCTGAGGCTGGCCAGGCCTCGTCCGCCCGGCAAATATAGCAGGCATCAAAGCCTAAAGCTTCGGCTTCGCGTTTGAGAGCGGTTTCCAGCGACATGCTTGTTCATCTCGCAACACGATTAGAAATCAAGATCGGTATAGTGCTTTACCGGCTTTGCATTGCCGACGCGATCCTCCAAGAGCGTCCGAAAGCTTGGCCGGGATTTAATCCGAGCATACCAGGCTTTGAGTTCGGGGGTATGGTCCCAAGGCACATCGCCGAAATAATCATATGCCGACAGATGCGCGGCGACGCTCAAATCCGCGAGACTGAGATTGCGACCGGCAATGTAAGCGCGCTCACCGGCCAGTGCATCCAGAAAAGTCATGCGGTTCTTCAGGGCATGCGCGCCTTGGCGCAGCGCCAAACTGTCCGGGGACCGATCCCGCTTCACCCATTGTGTCACCCGCTCTGCCAGGAGCGTGTTATTGATCCCGGCAAAGCTTTCTTCCGACCATTGCCACAAGCGCCGGGCTTCCGCTTTCTCCATCGCGGTAAAGGGCAATAGGCGCGGACTTTGTTGCGCTTCCTCGATATATTCGCAGATCGCCAATGATCCGACGGCGGATGTTTTGACCTCGGCATCGGTATCCAGCAAAGCCGGCGCACTCGCGCCAGGGGCCAGGGCAGCAAGCTCGAGGTCAGACACCCATGGACGAATTTCGATCGACTCAAACGACCAGCCCTTTTCGGCCAATAACAGTCTTACTGTTCGGGCCAAAGGATCAATTGGCCAATGCCAGAGCCGTTTCATGTCGCTCGCCCTAATGCTATTCGGCAACACTGCAAACTTGAACGCAGCCTGCCCCTTTGCGCCGACCGTCAACCTATGCTTCAAGCCGTCCGATATCGGATGCATAGGACCGCAAAATGCTGACGAAAACGTTTCGGTCGTTTCGAATCGCTGTTGCCACGAGCGCAATCCTGCTCACCGCTTGCACACCTGGCGCTGACGAAGATGTCACGTTTGACCCTGTGCCGCCTATTCTACAAGAGGCCGCCCCGACCGGGCAATTGCCCGAGGGCGTCACGCCAACAGCCTACCGGCTCGATCTATTTGTAGATCCTGCACAAGACGAATTCTCGGGCACCGTCGAAATCGATATCACGGCGCAGGAGCCACATGCACGGATCTGGCTGCACAGCTTAGATCAGCGGATCGTATCCGCCAAAGCTATGCTTGAAGATGGCACGGAGCGCCCGGCGACGTTCACCCGCAGCAAAGCCGAAGGCGGCGTGTCCCGCTTAGACTTTGAGATGCCCGTCCCAGCAGGCAATTCCACGCTCATTCTAGAGTATACGGCACCGTACAATTTCGGTTTGTCAGGTCTTTATAAAGCCGAACAAAATGGTCGGCCGTACCTCGCGACACAAATGGAACCCATTGATGCACGGCGCATGGTGCCAAGTTTTGATGAGCCGCGTTTCAAAACGCCTTGGACCCTGACGGTCACCACAATGCCAGGCAACCAAGTCATCACCAATGGGGCTTTGAAAGCTCAATCCTCCTTAGAAGACGGCACGATCCGATACGATTTCGCAACCACACGTGCGATCCAATCCTATCTGGTTGCGCTGGCCGTCGGCCCTTATGATTTGCGGGATGGCGGTGTTCTGCCCCCCAATGGCATCCGCCCGAGTGCCGTGCCGTTTCGCGGCTTTGCACCCGCCGGAAAAGGCGATCAACTCGAGCAAGCCATGGCGATTACAGATGAAATGGTGACCTGGCAGGAAGCCTATTTCGACTATCCCTACCCGTATGGAAAACTGGATCTGATCGCAGTCCCTGATTTTGCCTATGGCGCGATGGAGAATGCAGGCGCGATCATTTATCGCGAGGCCGCGCTGCTGATCAATGAGCGCACCAGTTTCAGCCGCGTCCGCGGGATCATGACCACGCATGCCCACGAACTCGGTCACCAATGGTTCGGCAATTTGGTCACGCCGCGCTGGTGGGATGATATTTGGCTGAATGAAGCCTTCGCGACTTGGATCAGCTACAAAACCATGGACGCGGTGTATCCTGGCACCGGGTTCGATCTCGCACCGCAGCGCGCCGCGATCGGCGTCATGGATGCTGACAGCTTGGTCAATGCGCGACAGATCCGAAACCCGATCACGCGCAATGCCGACATTCTCGATGCTTTCGATGGGATCACTTATCGCAAAGGTGGCGGCGTGCTCGCCATGTTCGAGAATTATCTCGGCGAAGACGCGTTTCGAGACGGCATCCGATTGCATATGCGCCGGTTCGAGGACGGCGTTGCTGACGTCAACGATTTCATGACCTCATTGGCCGATGGCAGCAAGAATCCTGGCGTGGTCGAGAGCTTTAACTCGTTTATCTTGCAACCTGGGATCCCAGAACTTGATGTCACGCTCGCCTGCCCGACACCAAACACTGGCCGGCTCACGATCGCGCAGTCCCGCTACGCCCCGCTGGGGTCGCAAATCGAGCGCGATGGACAAAGCTGGGCCATCCCTTTGGCTGTTAAGCTCGGCACTGCCAATGGCCCACAAACGGTACGCGCGATGATGTCTGGGCCGACTTTGACCTTTCCGCTGGAAGACAGCTGCCCAAATTGGGTGCTGCCGAATGCCGATGGCGCGGGATATTGGCGATTTCGTCTCGACGATGCCGCTTGGCGTGCTTTGATCAACAATTACGAATCGCTTTCAGCGGGTGAGCAGCTCAGCTTCGCGGACAGCGCAACGGCGGCCTTTGCCGCCGGTCAATTGTCCGCGCAAACCCTGCTTGATGCAGTATCGGTTAATGCCAATGGGGATTGGGGCGCCGCACGGGCGCCGCTGCAAGACCTCGCGGCCTATTTTGATGCCTTGCCGGATGACGCAGCCCGCTCGGATCTGAGACGGTTTGTCATGTCAGCTTATGGCCGGCGTTGGGAGACGCTTTCCGTGTCCGCCCCAGACGCCCTGAGCCAGGGTGAAAAATTACTAAAAACCGCGCTCTATGCCCGCCTGCTCAAAATCGGCGATTTGCCAAATGCGCGCGCGCAGCTTGCCGACGCGGCGGCCGCTTATGTTGGGGTAATCAATGCCCCCGACCCCGATGCCTTGGCCCCAGAAATGGTGACAACGGCCATTGAGATCGCTGCCGAAAGCGAGGGCTCGGCGTTTTTCCAAGCCGCCTTGGAGTATGCCCGCACGATCAATGATCAACGCGAACGACGGTCTATCCTTCAAGCGCTTGCCCGCACGGCCAGCGAAACAGATATGTTGGCGCTTCTAGCGCTGGTGCAAACCGACGAGTTCCAAGGCCAAGAAGCTTGGTCCGTGTTTATGTCGGCGCTGCAAAACCAGACGGCACGCACCGCGGCGTGGCAGCAGTTTCAGGCCGATTTTGACGCGGTGCTTGCCCGCACGCCTGACATCCGTAAGCCGCAAACCGCAGGCCTGGTGGCCCGTTTTTGCACACCGCGAGAAATTGACGACGCGATTGCCTTTATCGAAAGCAAAGCGAGCTTGATCCCAGGCTATGAACGCCGGCTTGCCCAGGCCTCTGAAACAGCGCGCCTATGTGCGGCATTTCGAGCCGAAAAAGGTGCCGAATTGGCCGAAACCTTGCGCGCACAGCAAGCCAATTAAAGCGCAAAACCGATCACCTAAACTTGTACAAAAAAGCCCAAGCTCTCAGATTGAGGCGCGCTTAATTCTCTCCTAAGGTAAAGAGCTCTTCCGGGGAGAAGCCAAATGGCGGACGCATCCAAAAGCACTGATCCTTCTAGCACGAATGACCCTCTGACGTCTTGCATTCGGCAAATGCTTGCCGAAGTCCCGACGGATTCACGCAAAGCTATTCCAAAAGGGAACGTTGAAGCGCTGGGTACCGCGCTTTGGGAATGGTGCCAGTCCGTCGATCAACCATCGGTTCGAATCCGTCCAGCAGAAGATGATACATTTGAGTTCCTCGGCCATTATCTGCTGGAAGCGGTCGGTCCCGACCGTCCGTTTTTGGTCGACTCACTTTTGGGCGCCTGCGCCGATCTTGGGATTGAAGTGCTCACCCTCTTCCACCCGATCGTGGATCGAGACGGCGCGCCTTATTCGCTGATCCAAATCCATTTGCCCGACTTAGACGATGCACAACAAGCTGACCTCTTAAGCGAAGCGCAAGCGACTTTGGATGATGTCACTTTGGCAACATCGGACTATCACGAGATGCGGACGCGCATGCTCGACGAAATCGATCAATTAGAGCGCTGCACACACGTCTCTTCTCGTTACAAGGATGAGGCGCTGGCCTTTCTGAAATGGCTCGGCCAGGAGCGTTTTGTCTTCCTAGGTGTGCGCAGCTACACCTTCAAGACGGGGTCTGACGACGAAGTGCTGCCCGCGGAACCGGACACCGTCGAAGGATCCAATCTCGGTCTTTTGCGTGATGATCGACGCAATGTCCTCAATCGCGGCCATGAACCGCTCTTATTGACCAAAGAAATCGGAACGTTTCTGACCGAGCCTGAATCCTTGATCCTCGCAAAAGCGGCTCTGGTGAGCCGCGTCCATCGTCGGGTCGCGTGCGACTATATTGGCGTCAAACACTATGGTGACCATGGCCAAGTCATCGGCGAGACGCGCTTCTTGGGCCTCTATACAGCGGAAGCCTATAATGAATCGGTGCGCAATATTCCGTTGCTTCGTCGACGGATGGAGCGTGTGCTCGACATTCTCGGCGTCTTGCCTGGCAGCCATAATGAAAAAACCCTGACCAATATTATTGAGAGCTGGCCCCGTGATGAGTTGATCCAAACAAAATCGGAGCGGCTCGCGCCGATCATGCAGGGCGTATTGGACCTGGTCCCACGTCCACGCGTGCGCGTTTTTACGCGACTCGATCGCTTCCACCGCTTCGTCAACACCATCGTATTCATTCCGCGAGACGCCTATGACACAGACTTGCGGGTGCAAATCTCGAACGCCATTGAGACCGCTTGGGGCGGACGTATGATCAGCTTCCAGCCAAGTTTCGAGGGGCCGACAATGGTCCGCGTGCTGTTCCAAACCGCGCTGCCGGCAAACGGATCGCAACCCGACCTGACGGCGCTCGAAGACGAGATTGTTGCGCTGTCGCGGCGTTGGGTCGATCAGTTCCGTCACGCGCTCTTGTCCAGCACGCTCGACAATCATGTCCGCGAACAAGCTGGCCTTTTCGGCGGTGCTTTTAATGCTGCTTATCGGGAGGCTTTTTCACCCGAAGAAGCGCTGATCGATGTCTCGATATTGGCGCAGGTGAGCCAAAAACACCCAGTGCGTGTGCGCGCCTATCGGCGCCCAACAGATGCGCCAGAACGGATCCGAGCCAAGATTTACTCTCGCAATGGCGCCATTGCCTTGTCGGATTGCGTTCCGGTGTTCGAGCGGATGGGATTGTTCGTCGCATTTGAGACCGGATACCCCATCACGCCGAGTGCCAAACCCGTTGCAGACGCGCCGGATGAATACTGGATCCACTCGCTCTCTATGCGCCGGGCGGATGAAAGCGCGATGGATCTCGATCAAGTTGGCCGGGCGTTTGAAGACGCTTTCGTCGCGGTTTGGAGGGGCTTGGCGGAAAATGATGGTTTCAATGCGCTGGTGTTCAATGCTGGCCTCGATTGGCGGCAAGCAGCGCTTTGTCGGGCGCTTTGCGCCTATCGACACCAGACCGGGATGGACCCGGCGCGGTTTACCCAAATCACCGCCTTGAACCAATATCCTGAGCTCGCACGCGCGCTCGTTGATCTCTTCGAAACGCGTTTAGATCCTGACCTTAGCGAAGATCGCGACCTGCAAATCGATGCGCAGTTCGCCAATATCGATCAAGCTCTGAAAGCGGTCGCCTCACTCGATCATGACCGGGTTATTCGCCGCTTGGCGCAATTGATCATGGCCATTCAGCGGACCAACTTTTTTCAGACCGATGGCGATGGCGACCCGCTGCCCTTTATCAGCTTCAAGATTGCCAGCCGCGAGCTCAGCGATTTGCCGGAGCCCAAGCCCTATCGTGAAATCTTCGTCTCCTCACCGCAAGTTGAAGGCGTGCATTGTCGGTTCGGTCCCGTCGCGCGCGGCGGATTGCGATGGTCGGATCGCCGCGATGATTTCCGCACCGAGGTGCTCGGCTTGGTCAAAGCGCAACAGGTGAAAAACGCGGTCATTGTCCCGGTTGGATCAAAGGGCGGTTTCTTCCCGAAACGCCTCCCTTCGGGCGGGGATCGCGACGCCATTCGCGCGGCAGGGATTGAAGCGTACAAAACCTTCATTACCAGCCTGCTGGGACTGACCGACAATCTCATCGATGGTGAGGTTTGCGCCCCGGCCCAAACCGTTATTCATGATGGTGACGATCCATATCTGGTCGTCGCCGCCGACAAAGGGACGGCGACTTTTTCAGATATTGCCAATGATATCAGTGTCTCGCGCGGGTTCTGGTTGGGCGATGCGTTCGCGTCTGGCGGGTCGGCTGGCTATGATCATAAGAAAATGGGCATCACCGCGCGCGGCGCTTGGGAAGCCGTCAAACGCCATTTCCGCGAGCGCGGCAAAGACATCCAGTCGGAACCGTTCTCCGTCATTGGCTGCGGCGATATGAGCGGCGATGTTTTCGGCAATGGCATGTTGTTGTCGAAGCAGATACGTTTGCAAGCCGCTTTCAATCACCTGCACATATTTATCGATCCGGATCCACAAGACCCCGAGCGCTTATGGCAAGAACGCCAACGCCTCTTCGATTTGCCGCGGTCGAGCTGGACAGACTATGATTCTGATCTGATCAGTGAGGGTGGCGGCGTGTTTGAGCGTAGCGCCAAAGCCATTGAGCTTAGCCCGCAGATCAAAACGCTGACCGGCTTAAAGGCGGACCGCGTGACGCCCGACGAATTGATTCATGCCTTGCTAGGCGCTGATTGCGAGCTGTTGTGGTTTGGCGGCATCGGCACCTATATCAAAGCAAGCCATGAAAGCCATGATGATGTCGGCGACCGCGCCAATGATTCCTTACGCGTCGATGCGAAAGCGCTGAACGCCAAAGTGATTGGCGAAGGGGCAAATCTCGGGCTGACGCAAGCGGGCCGGATCGAAGCGGCGCTCTCTGGGGTGAGTCTCAACACAGATGCGATCGATAACTCGGCCGGGGTCGATAGTTCAGACCACGAGGTGAATATCAAAATTCTCTGTACCGAAGCGATCCGCCAGGGGGCGCTGGAGCGTGAGGCACGCAATGATTTGCTGGCATCGATGACAGATGATGTTGCTGCACACGTCCTCAGGCACAATTATTCGCAGACCGGCGCCCTCAGCCTGTCAGTCGACTCTGCCCGACGAGATCATGAAGCGCTTGAGCGTCTCATGGTCCGACTGGAACAACGGGGGGTCTTAGACCGGACGGTCGAGGGGCTGCCAAGCACGACGGAAATGACGCAATTCAAGCAGGATGACCGGGCGCTCACCCGGCCAGAAATTGCCGTCCTGTTGGCTTGGACAAAGATCGTCTTATTCGACGATTTGGTTGCCTCGTCGGTTCCAGACGACCCCTATTTCGAGCGAGCCTTACGCAGCTATTTCCCAGAGCGTCTGCAAGACTTTGCCCCGATCATGCAAGCGCACCGACTGAAGCGCGAGATTATCGCCACAGTGCTGGCGAACCAGCTGGTCGATACGGGCGGCCCTGCCTTCTTGTTGCGATTGCGCGAACAATCGAGTGCGAGCACAGATGAGATTGCTGAGGCCTTTGAAATCGCTCGTAACTTACTCGATGCTGACGCCCTTCAAGAACGCATTCATGCTTTGGACAATCAAGTGCCAGCACAAAGGCAGATTGGTATGCAATCACTTCTGGCAACGAGCATTGGCCAGTTGGCCCTCAACGTGCTTGAATACTCTGAGCCGGGCAGCATCGAGACACAAACCGATCGTTTATCAGATGCGCGCGGCACTCTGTCCGCACAAAAAATAGAGGCGCTGCCAGCTTATAATCGCGCATTGTTTCAACGTCGGATCAAACAAATCGCACGCGATGGCGTGTCGGAGGCGCTCGCTGCAGCTCTGTCTCAAACCCGTTTGATCACAAGCGCGCCTTTGATTGCGCATTTAGCAAAGCAAGCAAGCACGTCAGCGGAAACAGCAAGTCAGGCGTATTTGACGCTCGGCGACGCGCTCTCCTTGGACCGGTTGCGGGCATCTGCGGAACAAGTGCTGCGCGAAATGGCCTACTGGGATCGTTTGGCGACCAGGGGTCTGATCCGTGACTTAGAGCGCCTACAATCGCAAGCCGCTCAGCTCGCTTTGGCAGAAGGCGACTGCCAGGCCTGGCTCGATCAGCGCAAGGATGCACGCAAAACGCTTCTATCGGACCTGAAATCCTATACGGGCAACCGGCCGAGTTTTGCACAACTTGCCCTTGCAGCCGACGCCGTGCGCAAGTTCATGCAAACAGTGAAATAGCGCGCCTAAGCCTCGTCCTAGATATAAGCGGACCCACCGAACGGGGACTGTCCGGTGGGTCCTACTGACCTCATCCGCAGGCTGGGTGGGGGGACGCACGCGGAGGCCAGAAACTAATTTATTACAGAATTGTCCCGATGCTTTTTATATGTCGCGATTGGGCGTCATTGCCAAGTGAAAATATCACTCTGGGTTGTACTGATGCGGAGTTTCGGCCGATTCCTTGTGGACATTCACTGTATTTGTCCCTGTATCGCGCGACAGAGGCTCGCCATTTGCTGACAATAAAACTGCGATCCATCTGGTCGATTCGGATTGCGCAAACAAGATCATCATTAATACTGTGAGAGGGGCCGACAAAAACATGCCCGGGATCCCCCAAATCGCGCCCCAAATGGCCAAGGAAAGCAAGACCACCAAAGCCGACAAATTCAATGTGTCGCCCATGATCCGCGGCTGAACGAAATTGCCAATTGAGAACTGCCAAAAACTAACACCGATAAACACCAAGGCGGCAAAGACATAGCTATCATTGGGCGCATCGCCGGGAATCCAAGCCGCAATCTCTGGTTGCACGAGCGCGAATAGAGGCGGCACCAAAGCGGCCACGATTGAACCAATCGTTGGAATATAATTGAGGACAAAGATCAGCATTGACAGAAACAGCGCATTGTCAACGCCGAGCAAAGTCAGTGTGACATAGGTGAGTACCGTGATCAGGGCGCTGATGACGGTTTGGGTCCACAAATAACTTTCAATGCCATGGCGCGCAGCATCTCCCACGTCTTTAACCTGCTGACGGCGTTCGACATCGGGAAAAATCCGGTCCAGTTTGTCCGGCCAGGCCGATTGGGCCAGAAATAGAAACGCGACATAAATCAAGATCAGCACCAAATCCCCAGTGAGCCCGCTCGTCGCTGTGGCAATCGTGCCGAGAAAAGCCTGACCGGATTCATTGAAAAACAGTTCGGTGAGAGTCGGTGCATCGCCCAATTGTAGCCACGCATAGCTGTCTTCGATCAAAGCATTAATGCGGGTGATATAGGCATCGCCTTGGCTGCCAAACTCGCTCACGCCGCGCGCCATCATCGCTAGGAAGCCAACAAATCCGCCGATCACAACAAATATCGCAAGCGCCCTCGACCATCCGCGCTGCAACACACCTGAGCGCTCATCGATCACACGGGCAAAGCCCTCAATGATCAAGAATAGGAACACCGCCAAAGCAAACGGCGCGAAAATCTCTCGGCCAAAATACAAAAAGGCGACCAAGACCCCGGTCGCGATGACCCAAACACCAGACCCTAGAGATTTCATCGCTCGGCAAACCCTTCCGCATCGCGAGCTCTATAGGCCGATTTTCAACGATCCAGAAGCCGGATTTCTGAGACACACGGCGTGCGCGATGCGTCGATCAATAATAGCGGGTTTATTTTGCTTTTGGCGCGCGCTTCATCTCGACGACATTTGCCATCGATCTCCGCTTGGTTTGGTGCACCAATTCCATACTGCGCAAATACGGGATCAGCGCCGACTGATCTTGTGGCCGGCTGAATAGATAGCCTTGCAGTTCATCACAGCCATGATCGCGCAGGAAGCTAGCTTGCGCCTCGCTTTCGACCCCCTCGGCAGTGACAGTGAGGTTCAGGGCATGCGCCATGGAAATCGTAGCGCGGGCAATCGCGCGACTTTGATCACTGGTTTCAATCCCGCGCACAAATGCCTGATCCAGTTTCAGCTTATCAAACGGAAAGCGTTGTAAGTAAGCCAGTGATGAGAAGCCCGTGCCGAAATCGTCCATCGCAATGCGCAAACCCAACTCTTTGAGCTTGCGCAAGCGATCGAGGATAAACGTATTGTCTGACAAGAACACGCTTTCGGTAATCTCCAACTCTATCCGATTGGGATCAACTTTGGTTTTTTGCAGCGTTTCATCGATCAGCGTCAAAAGCTGGCTACTATGCAATTGCAGCGGCGAAACATTAATGCCGACTCGGGTCTCATCGGGCATATCGAGGGCCGCCGCGATGGCGTTTTCCACCACGCGATCGCCAAGCGCGATGATGATGCCATTGTCTTCTGCAATCGGAATAAACTCAGATGGCGCGACTGTGCCGCGGATGGGGTGATGCCAGCGCGAAAGCGCCTCAACCGCGGAAATTGCCCCTGTTTTCGCATCCACGATGGGTTGGAATTGCAGATTCAGCGTATCGGCCTCAATCGCTTTGGCGAGATCATTTGCCAATTCGCGCTGCCCGCGCACCTGCGCTTTGAAGGCTTCGGAGTATTCCTTCCACATGCCGCGTCCACTCGACTTTGCGGCAAACAGGGCAAGATCAGCTTCTTTCATCAAGGATGACACATCATCAGCGTTCGCATCAACGCGGCGAATGCCGACACTAGCCGAGCACTGGACATCGGTCTGCGCATAGTGAAATGGCTGTTGGAGGGCTTTTGTGAGCTGTTCAATAAATGTCAGAACGCGACCATTAGCATGCGGGCGCGAGACCAAGAGGGCAAACTCGTCGCCGCCATACCGGCACAAAATATCCATCGGTTCGCACATATGCTCGAGCCGCGTCGCGACGAGTTTGAGGATATCGTCGCCGCCACCATGCCCGAACGTGTCATTGATCCATTTGAAATTGTCGAGATCGATCCAGATCAGAACGCTTTCAGACGTTTTGCGCAGATCGCTTTTAAGGTGCGCATTGAGCGCTTCGCAAAACGAATTGCGGTTCAGGAGGCCCGTTAGCGAGTCGTATTCGGTCAAAAATGCCGCGCGGCTTTCGCTGATCCGAAGCTGCGTAATGTCTGTTGCGGAGCCGCGATAGCCAGCAAAATTGCCATCCTCAAAATGCGGGCGCCCGGAGACTTTCCAAAACCGCGCATCGGTCTCAAAGCGATCCGCCACCTCGAGCTCAAGCGCCACCACTTCCGAACCGCGGGCGAACCGCGCGCGCAACAAATCGCGTTCTGGAGATGCCCGGAACAGGGTCAGAAACTCGTTTTCCAAAATCTGCTTCTGGACCGTTTCGCCCAAGAGTTCGTCATTGCTAATGTCAGAGATTTTGCCGTTTTCGTCGGTTGCCCAGAAAAACGTGTCGGTCGCAAAACCAACATCGCGCAATACACTGTTAATCTCACGGGTTCGCTCGGCGGCGTTTTCGACTTCCGTTAGACGGCGATTATAGCGCGAAAAATACCAGCGTGTGCAGATCGCAAGCCCGCTGAAATAAGCCAGCATAATCATCGAAATCAGCGCCGAAATCAGGTCGGGTTGCAGCAGCGTATTCGCCATAAAGCCACCAACGGTCACCGCCAGAACAAGACGCCCGAGCCGCGGCATGTATTGCAGCAACACGGCTGCGGCGAGTGTCGAGCCCGATAGGATCGCGCCAAACACGAGATAGGACTCATAGGGATCAATCAAAGCCAAGAGGCCGGGAACGACCCCCCACGCGACGGTTAAACCAACGAATGGAAAGCGATGGATCATCGATTCCGCGAGACGGCTACCTTCAAACAATTCCGAACGTTCTCGCGTGCTGAACAAAAACAACGCGGCGCAGAGGATGACATGGCCGGTTAGCCAAAAGCTAAACAATCCACTTTGGCTAAAGTCACTCATCATTAGGACGGCAGAACTCACTAAGCTCGCCATGAACAAGACCGGTGCGACGAGCGAGACGAGCGCAATTTCGCGCGCCTGCTTCAAGTCGATCTTGGTGACGTTGAGGTCGCTGCGTCCCTCAGACTGGTTGACAGCCGATAGCATTATCCACCCATCTCATTTCGAGCTCAGGCTTGGAAAATACCCGAAAAACAAGACAGAAGCGTTGCCATGGCTCTGCGAATTCGCGCGAGCGTCTTTACTTCATGTAAACTTGTCGAAACCGGATCCAGATGACCCGGTCGACCAATTGGCGATCAAATAACCGGCCGATTTAAACGTCGAGCAAGAGACGCTCCGGGTCTTCCAAAGCTTGCTTCACGCGCACCAAGAAGGTTACCGCCTCTTTGCCATCGACGATCCTATGGTCATAGGACAACGCCAAATACATCATCGGTCGGACCACGACTTGACCATCAATTGCCACCGGGCGCTGCTCGATACGGTGCATGCCCAAAACACCGGATTGGGGGGGATTAAGGATCGGGGTCGACATGAGCGAGCCATAGACGCCGCCATTGGTGATGGTGAACGTGCCGCCTTGCATGTCTTCAATGGACAGTGTGCCATCCCGCGCCTTTTGCGCGACCTCGCCAAGTGCGGCTTCAACGCCTGCGAGTGACAAATCATCACAATCCCGGATGACGGGGACAACCAGACCGCGCTCTGTCCCGACCGCCATGCCAATATCATAATGGTTCTTGTAAATGATATCGGTGCCGTCGATCTCCGCATTGACCGCGGGTATCTCTTTCAAAGCGGAGACAACCGCTTTGGTGAAGAAGCCCATAAAGCCAAGTTTCACGCCATGCTTTTCGAAAAACGCGTCCTTATAGGCTTTGCGCAGCGCCATCACGGCGCTCATGTCAACATCGTTAAACGTTGTCAGCATCGCCGCGGTGTCCTGCGCTTCTTTCAAGCGGCGCGCAATGGTCTGGCGCAAGCGCGTCATCCGCACGCGCTCTTCACGCGGTCCGAGTTCACGTTGGGGTTTCGCAGCGGCGGGGGCGCTTGGTGCTTTCGGTGTGTTCACATAAGCGAGCGCATCTGCCTTGGTGGCGCGTCCATCGCGGCCCGTGCCAGGGATATCAGCAGGATTGACGCCCGCTTCGGTTGAGATCCGGCGCACACTGGGCGCAACAGGCCGGTCGCCTGTGGCCGCGGGAGCAGGGGTCGTTTGCACAGGCGCTGGCGCTTGTGCGGGTGCTGCGGTCGGCGCGACGGTCGAACCTCCGCCGGCCGAGATCCTTGCGATCACGGCGCCCGGGATCACGCCGTCGCCT
>JBCCXW010000008.1:0-41422 GCA_039191105.1 Pseudomonadota bacterium | reverse complement strand
TCCGGGATGACACAATTTGCAATGTCCCCCACCGACATTGCGTGCGAACCTGGCTTACGAAATCGTTCGGCCTTAGTTTTCGACCTCAAACGTGAGGCCAGCTTTTTCTGTTAATCGCTTGACCAAATGACCGCCCATGGCGGGGGCTGGGGTCCAAACACCGCCCGGTGTTCCGGTATCATCTTTGACCAAGCAAATCGCACTTTCAGCTATCATTTTGGACGTTGAACCATAGCCGGGGTCTTTGTCGCCAGTGACACCCGCAATGATTACGGCGCCATCGGCGGCAGTGCCGTAAAACATGACATCATAAAACCCCGCCTCGCGTTCTTCGGGTGTTGGCCCTTCGCCCGGTTTTGGACCATCATCACCTCCCATTAAGTCCATGCTGGCAACCGCTTCGGCCATGGCTTTGCCTTCGTCGCCGGGTCCCGTCAGCATCATTTCATCATAGGTAAAATCTTCGCCATAAGCATGGCTCATAAGCGCGTTTGAGCGATGAACGTTTTTGGTGTTGATCGAGGCCATAATGAAGGGCGCCGACCAGCTGCCAATATCCGTGTCCTCGATTGGCGCCATACCATGCGGCTGTTCTGGCCCCTCAAAGCCCATAGTCAGACTAAATGGGTTTTGCAGCAGCCCGATGAGAGAGGGATCCTTTCCAACCGACGCCATGGTTGCTTTGAAGCTTGCAGCGGTGCCGCCTGAAAACGTACCTTGCATCTTGCGCACGCGGCCCTTGATGCGCGGGACCGGCTTTCCAAATCGCTCTTTCGCCGCTTCTTGCGTGAACCAAACGCCAAGATCGAAGGGAATGGAGTCAAATCCGCAAGAGAAGACGATCCGGGCCCCACTGGCTTGCGCGGCGCCTTCATACTTCTCGATCATCTGATGCATCCAGGCGGGTTCACCGCAGAGATCGACATAGTCCGTGCCGGCTTCAGCACAGGCTGCGACCAAGGCTTCGCCATATAGCTGGTAAGGGCCCACTGTAGTACAGATGCACCCGGCACGCTCAACCATCGCTTTGAGGCTTGCCGCGTCATTGGCATCAGCGACCACAAAAGGGGTATCCGCCGGCGCAGCGATTTCATCTCGAACGGCAGCCAACTTCTGCGCGCTCCGGCCCGCCATCGCCCATTTTAAATCGCCGCCGACCCCATAGGTCTTGGCGATGTATTCGGCGACCAGCCGTCCCGTATAACCGGTTGATCCATAAACGATGACGTCAAATTCGCGGCCTGTAGCCATGGCAATCTCCGTAAGTGTGTTTTGGCTTACCTGAAACACAATGCCCGCCTTGGCAAACGTTTCGCAGCGTCACTTGAAGAGGCGAAATCGCAGGTCTTAAGGCGGGCTCGCTTGCATTTGCTCAACCAAGTCTTGCGCAAGCGCGCGTAAAGCTTCCGATTCTTCTGGTTGATCTGCAAATACGGACTGCGCCATTGTCAGGTCCGCGAGCGCTTGATCAGGCTGCCCCATCACCATCCGCGCCCGGATCAGTCGCATCCAACCTTGAATATCGTTCGGGTCTTGCGCAAGCCGGGCTGCAAGCCCTTCGACCATGCTTTCAATCATCGCCGCCTGCTCGTCCGCGGACATGGCTTCGATCTGCGCCCGCGTTTCCGGATCAATGGCTGGCGCCGCGCCCTGGACCTGAATGGCGGTCGCGACGCGCTCGCGCTCAGCCGCGATCGGCGCCGGGTCCTGAGATCGCTCTACCGCTTGATCATATGCCGCAAGCGCGTCTTCAGCGCGGCCAAGTCTCAGATAGGACCGCGCAAGTAAGACAAAGCCCTCCGCTGGCGGGTTTGGGTCAGAGTCCAAACGCGCTTTCAGTTCGCCGACCAAACCTTCCAAAGAGTCGGGCAAATCGGCCACTTGCTGGGCGCGATACTCCGCCAATGTCAAAGGCTGGTAGTTTGGGCTCCCTGTTTGCGCATAGATGCCAACGGCGCCAAGTACCAGAACCGCAGGAACAAGCGCAAGCGCAAGCGTTTTCATTTTGGCCCGATCGACGCGCGCAGCGGGCTGGTCGAGCAAAGCCAAGATGCGGCGATCGAGCGCTTCCCGGGCCTGGTCTGCCGCCAGCGGATCAAGACGGCCCTCGGCTTCATCGCGGTCCACCGTCGAACGCTGCCGCCGCGCTTCCTCCAAACCCTCCGGATCGGCTTCTGCATTTGAAGCGAAAAACGGGTACAATAAATATGCGCCAACGCAGCCTGCGCAGATCAGCAAGACCAACCAAATCACGAGACGCGATCCGTCTCTGCCAAGGCCTCGGCAATCCGGGCGCGATCAATATCGCTTATATCAGCCGGCACATCCGTCCGATCGCGCCGCAGTCGCTGCGCAAACCAAATGCCGCCGACGAGGAATAGGACGAGCGGACCAAGCCAAAGCAGAATTGTGTTGAGCTGGAATGGCGGGGTCATCAGTACATAATCGCCATACCGGCTGCGCAAATATTCCCGGGCCTGATCATCCGTATCGCCAGCCAGCACGCGCTTGCGGACCAATCGGCGCATATCTTCCGCCAGCGGGGCGTTGGAGTCATAAATCGACTGGTTCTGACAAACGACACAGCGCAGGGTCTTTGAGATCGCTTCCGTCCGCGCGTCGACCACCACTGATTCCATCGCCTCTTCGGAGGGCTCGACCGATGTTTGCGCCTGCACCCAAGCGAGGCCGGAGAGATAAAGGAGAACAGCTGCCACCAAACCCCGCATCATGAGGTCGCCTCGGTTTCAACAGCAATCGCATCAAGGACAGGTCGAATGGTCTCACGCCAGACATCGGCCGTGATCGGCCCGATTTGTTTGTATCGAATACGGCCTGTTGGATCGACAATGAACGTCTCCGGCGCACCGGTTACGCCCATCTCGATCACAAGATCGCTTTCAGCATCGAAGATGATTTGGTCATATGGGTCACCATGCCGTTTCAGCCAATCGACGGCATCTTGCCGATCATCCCGCCAATTGATCCCGACGATCCGGACCACTTTGTCCTGCGAAAGCTCCATCAATGTCGGGTGCTCTTCCAAGCACGCTGCGCACCAGGAGCCAAAGACATTGACCAAAGCCGTCTCGCCAATCAGGTCCGACTGCGTAATTGTCGTCTGCGCGCGCAATTCAGGCAGCGCAAATTCCGGCAGCGGTCGATCGATCATTTCGGTGGGAATTTTGCTTGGGTCACGGGTGAGCCCGATCGCCAGAAAAATCACCAGGACGCCAAAAAGAGCTGCGGGCTGCATACGGGACCAATTCATCGGGTCACTCCGCCGGAACCGGCTTCGCGATCAAACGCGGTGCCCGCTGTTTTGCATAAGCATGGCGGCGGTCTGCGACAGACACAAACCCGCCCATCGCCATCATCAAGGCGCCAATCCAAATCCAAATCACCAAAGGATGATAATACACACTCACCACCCAGCCCTCTTCGGGATTGCCTTCGCCTTTCGCGGCATAGAGGATTCGAAGTGCGCCAACCTCCATCGACCCCTCTGTGGTCGTATTGCGCTCAACCGGATACAGCCTTTGTTCAGGGTTAAGCCTGGCAACCGGTTGCCCGTTTCGCTCAATCACAATCCGTCCCGTTTCTGAGATGTAATTCGGGCCCCGCGCCTGATCGACGCCCTCGAGCCGGAAGTCATACCCTGATACGGAGATGCTCTCACCGAGGCGGAGTCGGTCGACCTCCTCATCTGACCAAACGCCCATGGCGACGACGCCCACGGTACAAACGGCTAGGCCCAAATGGGCGAGCGCGAACCCATGCGTTGCACCGGGCAAAAGCGTAAAGCGCTGAACAAGGTTGCCAATGCTGCTCTTGGTCTGGCCGAGACGCAATTTGCGGGCATAATTGGTACACGTTCCAATGGCGAGCCAAGCGGCCAATCCCATCCCGATGGCGCCAAAGAAGGTGCTGCCGAGCACCGCAACAGCAAGCGTGACAGGAGTCGCCGCAAACGCCATCAGCCGCAAGGGCTTGCGGATCCTCTGCCAATTGTCGCGGCGCCATTTCACCATTGGCGCAACCGCCATGAAGACAATCAGTACGGCCATGATTGGCCCAAATGTCATTTCAAAGTAAGGCGGTCCGACCGTGATTTTATCACCGGTCATTGCATCAATCACGAGCGGGTAAAAGGTTCCAAGAAAAATCGTTGCTGTCGAAACAACCAGCATGACATTGTTCAAAACCAAGCCGGCTTCCCGGCTTTCCAGTTCGAACTTCGCGCCATGCGCGATCTTGCCCGAGCGCATTGCATAGAGCGCTAAAGCACCGCCAGTCGCCAGGATGAGCAGGGCGAGAATAAACACACCGCGATCTGGATCGACGGCGAATGCGTGCACGCTGGTCAGAACGCCCGAGCGAACAATAAACGTCCCGACCAGGCTGAGCGAAAATGTTGTGATCGCCAGCAAAAGCGTCCAGCGTATGAAACTGCCGCGCGCTTGCGCCACCAGGGTCGAGTGCAACAAGGCCGTGCCCGCGAGCCAAGGCATGAAGCTGACATTCTCGACCGGATCCCAAAACCACCAGCCGCCCCAGCCGAGTTCATAATAGGCCCAAACGCTGCCCAAAACGATGCCGATCGTCAGGAAACTCCAAGCCAAAAGCACCCAAGGCCGAATCCAGCGCGCCCACATGGCATCGACGCGGCCCTCAATCAGCGCCGCGACGGCGAACGAGAATGCCACCGAGAATCCGACATAGCCGAGATACAAAAACGGAGGATGTATAGCGAGACCGGGATCTTGCAGTAGGGGATTGAGACCAATCCCATTCTCCGGCACGGGCGACAACCGTTCGAACGGATTGGACGTAAAAATCAAAAACGCTAGGAAGCCTGTCGTCGTCAGACCTTGGATCGCGATGGCCCGGGCTCGCAAACCCGATGGTAGCGTCTTTCCGAACCAAACCATGGCCGCGCCAAACAGCGCCATAACCATGATCCAGAGCAGCATGGAGCCTTCATGATTGCCCCAGGTGCCGCTGAATTTGTAAATCATCGGCTTGCTGGTGTGAGAGTTCGTGGTGACCAGTTTGACACTGAAATCGGATACCATGAAGGCATGCGCGAGCAGCGCAAAGGCGGCAATGCAAAGTGTGGCTTGAACAATTGCAGCGCGATCGGCGAAACGCATCGCGCGGCGATCATTTTGGTGCGCGCCTTGAAGCCCCATCCATGCCTGCAGGCCACTGACCAACAGCGCTAGGATGAGCGTTATCTGTCCAATCTCGGCAAGCATAGGACCTCTTTACCATAAAGGCGGGCCACAGCGGTCCGCCTCTTTAAGTTTATATGTCAAAGCCGGGGGCGCAAACCAATGCTTCTTCTGGCCGCAGGAGACGTGCCTACTCCGCCGCGACGCGGGCGGCTTCTTCGTTCAAGATATGCAATGGCGGCTCACACGCCCAGTCGGCGATTTGCTCGAGATCATAGTGGCGGCAGGCTTCCATCAGCATGCGCACTTCCGTCCACATATCCCCATCGACAATCGGCATGAACAAATCGGCGATATTATCGATCCCGAGATATGTGCGCACGCCGGCATTTTTCAGTTTTACAAATGGACCGATCGAATTGTGTAGCGGACCCTGCATCGGTAATTGCTTCATCGACAAAGCGGCCGACGGGCAAATCACAATGCCAACATCGGCTTCTTTACAGAGCGCCACAATCCGGTCCTGCTCACTCTCATCTTTGGCTGATACAGAGATCGCGTGAATGCCATAAACGCGGCCTTGCATGCCGTGTTCGATCGTCTTCAAGCAAAGAAGCTCCGTTTCATGCTGGAACGGATTATTTTCTTGGTCGACATGCACTTCGACCATTTTGTTGAGCTCTTTTGCTGTCTGAAGCACAATATCGAGATGTTTCTCTTCCTGCGGACGGTCGCGTGACGGCAAGCCGCCACAGAAATCTGCCATTTTGCAGGCTTCAATATATTGCTCTCGCGAGTTTTCATCGAGCACGCCCTCAAGCGGCTGGATGCCGATCTCGAACCGGATTTTGTCTCTAAATCGTTCTTTGACCTCAACCGCGGCATGGATGGGCTTCAGACCGATAATGCTGTCTGCATCCACCATCGTACGACAGTATTGAGCGCCCTGATCAATAACGGTTTGCAGGGCGCGAGAAATACGTTCCACCAGATCTTCGTGCGTATAATTTTCTTTTAGGTGGCGATACAACTCCCACTTCTTTTCCATATCGGCAAAGCCGAGCGCGAGATTTTCCGGCGAGATCAAATAAGCTTTGTCGAAATGGCCATGATGATTGGACCAGCCACCGCGTTCCTGCACCAGTTCGAGAAATCGCGTGCGCAAATCCCAGGGTCGGTCCGCGCCGCCGATTTTATAGCTAAAGGTGCGTGCTTCGAGATCGCTGAGGACGAGTTCGATTGTGTCTCGGGCGACTTGGCGGTCTGTATAAAGAGGGATTCCGTGCTTCACCGAAAGGGAGCGAATACTGGCAGCATCAGAGGCTTCATCATATGTCGAATCTCCGGTCAGAATGTTGACGACAAAATCGACGTTTCCATCTTGGATCAGGGTTTTTATGTTTGGCTCTTCGGAGCTTGAAATCTTACGTGCAGCGATCGACTCAACGCCGTTTTCCGCGAGAAAGCGATGCGTGCCGGGGGTCGCATAAAGCCCAACGCCAATATCCGACATTTTACGGCAGGCTTCGAGCAAATAGGCTTTGTCCTCCATCGCACCCGCGCTGATCAACAAGGAGCGCTTTTTACCCCTTGCAAGCATCTTTAAGTTAAATCCGATGAGATCAATTTTTGAATGTGTGTCCAGCGCCGCCATTGCGAGGTCCTCTCCTTGAGCCATGTTCGCTACCGCCGCCGCGCGGGCAAACGGCCTGAACATGGGTCGATTCCGGATGGAGTCAATCTGTCTTCGATGGGTTTTTGTGTTTACGCGCTCAAATCATTGTAATTACAACAAATCAAAGGAGAGACGTGATATGCTGGACCGCTTGGCCAGGTGAATTGCCCCTACTCGCGCCCAATGCATCTTAAGGAGTGATTTCGCTCAGCGCGCGAAAAGCGTAGACATTTTGGCGACTTAACCCCGCCTTACGGTCGCTCTCACACCCCTAGTACATGTCGAAAAGATCTTTCAATTTCTCCATAAAGAAAATTCTTTTCTCCATTTTTTCAATGTGGTAGGCGGCCTTGTTGAAAACACTGGGAACGATTGGTTCGGGGATTGCACGGATGACAGCCTTGAAATGCGCTGCCCTCTCGCAATTTTGCCCCAGTCTAGCTTATACTACCCAACATGAGTGATGCGTCCGAATCCCCAAAGCAAACCCCGTCTGAAACGATCGGACGTCTTGATGCCGCCCGGCAGTCTGCCAGCTGGCTCGCTTGGGGCGGTTTGGGCCTCGCCTTCTTGTGGTGGGTGGCGGCGTTTGTTGGCACCATTGCGTTCGTCGGCACGGAAACACTCGGGGAAACACAACCGGCCGTCGTGGTCGCAGGCATTATCGCGATTTTATTGCCTGGGTTAATGCTTGTGCTTGCCGGGATGATGGCACGTGAGCAAGCCCGAGCCACGGCGGCAAATGCCCTCGTGCTCGAATCTGCCGCCCGTTTGCTCTTACCCGCTGAAACCATGGCCAAAGAGGCCCGTGTTTTTGCCCAAGAAATGTCGAGCGCCACGGAAGAAGTCGACCGGTCTATGGGGCATGCTTTGTCAGCGATGAAAGCCATGTCGATGGAAATCGGCGATGAACGCCAACGCTTGGAATCGGTGACCTATGCGAGCGCCGATAATGCCCGTGATCTTGCCGAACGGCTGAGCACAGAGCGCACTGGGCTTGAACAATTAGCACGCGATCTGCGCGAACAGACCGATCTGTTGAACGAGGCCATTCCTGAACAAGCCGATATGATGGTGGCGTCTGCAAAAGCCGCAGCCAGCGAAGTTGCGGCCGCTGAAGATGCCTTGCAAGGGCGTTTAGAAACGCTGGATCGGACAGGGCGCAGCCTGGCACAAAAGATCTCAGCATTGGATACGCTCGCTGCCGAAGCTGGGGATCGCAACGAAACGCTCCTCTTCGCCATCGCGCGGATGGAAGAAAAACTCGAAACTTCTCGCAAGACCGTTGAGACGGCAGTGCGGGCGGGCGAGCTTGCGGCCGCTGCGGCCGGCACAACAGGGGATCGCTTGCTCGAATCGGTCAAGATCGCCCTCGACGGCGCGCGAGAAGCCAGCAACGCGATCCACAAGCACACCTATGATGCCTCAGAGTCGACGGCGCGCGCTTTGTCTGACCTCAAAGAAGCGGGCGAACAGGCCGCCGCAGCGATCCGGGCCGCTGGCATGGCGGCGCGCTCTGAAATGGATATCTCCGAACGCCGTGCGACGAATACGAGTTTGGCGCTTTTGAACAAAAACAAAGCGCTGCGTTCGCGGCTCGACCCCCCCTTGCCAGGTGAGGTTTCTGCCAGTCCAAAGCCGGACCGGCCCCCGGCGCCTGAGCCGGAACCGATCGCGCCAATGCCACTGCGCCGGATCGAACCGTCGCCTTCAAACGCCGTCGAAGAGGACTTGTTTGAGGCCAGTGCTGACCGAATGGCAGAGGCCTTGATGGAAGATCCAAAGCCTGCAGAGGACGATCCGGTGCCATTTCCGAGCAACGGTCTCGTTACTCAAAATGGGTCAAACAATGGCAATGGCAGCGCGCATGATGGCGTCTTTTCAAGCGATGACGAGCACACGATCACCAAGGGTCGCCACGATGCTGATGGCGCAGAGCGATCGAATGAGTCGCTGAGTTCAATCATTGCCGATATGGAGCGAGATGAACGCTCACCTTTATCCCGCGAAGAAACTGCCGAGGCGTTACTGAACCAGTTACAGGAGTCGGGCATCCGCCTGACCGATATTATCCGCCCGAAAGACAAGAAGAAAATCGCGGTCGCGGCGCGCAAAGGAGAAGACCAGCGGCGCACAGCGATCAATCAACAAGTCGGTCGGCAAGTGGAGCGCGTACGTCAACGCCTGCGCGGTAATCTTGAGATGATGACCTTGGCACGCGATTTCTTAGCGCTCGAAGAATCAGACGCGCTCAATGCGCTCGAAAACACGCATGCGTCGAACAAGAATGCAAGTGCACGTTTGGCCACCTACCTCTTGCTCGACGCAGCCGTGACTTAACCGCCTGTTTAGTCGCCGACCCATTCAAATTCAGGTTCCTCCCACCATGGGAAGAAACCTGGCATGCCGTCCGAAACTTTGACCGGATAGACGGGTTTACGCTTTTCCAAAAAGCTCATCACGCCTTCCCGTGCATCATCGGTCTGTCCGCGCGAGAAGATGGCTGCACTATCGACAATATGCGCTTCCATCGGATGGCTGGCGCCGAGCATCCGCCACATCATATGGCGCGTGAGCGTGGTCGAAACCGCGGCGGTATTATCGGCGATCTCATTCGCCATGGCGCGCGCCACATCGAGCAACTCTGCTTGCGGATGGACGGAATGAACCAACCCGCCTTTCAGCGCCTCTTCGGCCGGAAAGACCCGGCCTGAATAACACCATTCTAAGGCCTGCTGAATGCCAACCAGACGCGGCAAGAACCAACTCGATGCCGCTTCTGGATTGATCCCCCGCCGATTGAAGACAAAGCCAAAACGGGCCGTGTCGGCCGCCAGGCGCACATCCATCGGCAGCTGCATGGTCACGCCAACGCCGACCGCAGCGCCGTTAATAGCGCCAATCACCGGCTTCAAGCTGTCGAAGATCCGCAGGGTTAAACGACCACCGCCATCACGTTGAATATCGACTTTGCTGGTCCGGCCGACTTCGCCGGTGTCGGCGCGTGCTTCATAGTCGAAGGTTTTGGCCCCTTCCGAGAGATCTGCCCCGGCGCAAAAAGCCCGGTCGCCGGATCCGGTCACAATCACCGCCCGGACGTCATCATTCGCATCGGTTTTGTCGAATGCGTCGATCATTTCGTACATCATTTTGCCGGTGAAGGCGTTCATCTTGTCTGGGCGGTTCAAGGTGAGGATCGCAATCGGTCCTTCTTGCTCCAATTTGATCTGGTCATATTCGCCGAGACTGGCCATGTGTCTGCTCCTGTCTATGTGACTGTTGGCGATAGGAAGCGATGTCTGTTCAATCGCGTCAACCATGACGCCGCGTTGCCCTTTTTAAATGCTGACGCCTGTGTCATCTTCCGAATTGGAATCCGCGGAGACGCGCGGTCTTAGGGAGTTTAGGATGAGTGAATTCGATTACATTATCATAGGCGCTGGTAGCGCAGGATGCGTGCTCGCCAATCGACTGACAGAAGACGGCAAGTCCAAAGTGCTGCTGCTCGAAGCAGGTGGCAAAGACACCTCTTTAATGATCCACATTCCCGTCGGATACGCGTCCACTCTGAAAGATCCAAAGGTCAATTGGTTGTACGAAACTGAGCCAGATCCAGGCACACATGACCGCGTGCACACTTGGCCACGCGGCAAAGTTCTCGGTGGTTCCTCCTCGATCAATGGATTGCTCTATATTCGTGGCCAACGCGAAGACTATGATGGTTGGGCGCAGCTCGGCCTTCGGGGCTGGTCTTATGATGATTTGCATCCCTATTTCTTGCGCAGCCAACATCAAGAACGGGATGGAATGGACGGACATGCCAAAGGCGGGCCACTGAATGTTTCAGACGTCACTGAAACCCATCCGGTTTCAGATGCCGTGATTGAGGCGGGCAAAGCGATGGGATTGGCGCACCGCGACGTTAATGGTGAGGACCAAGAAGGCATTGCCTATTACCAGTTGACCGTCAAAAATGGGCGCCGCTGCAGCGCTGCCGTCGCCTATCTCAACCCGGCAAAAAAGCGCTCCAACTTATCCATTGAAACCAAAGCCCTGGCGGCGCGGGTGCTCTTTGACGGAAAACGCGCCATTGGCGTTGAGTATTCGCAGAACGGTCAGTCTAAGACCGCAAAAGCCCGCGCCGAAGTGATCCTCGCCGGCGGGGCCATCAACAGCCCGCAATTGCTGGAATTGTCGGGCATTGGCGACCCGGAGCGGTTGCGGGAATACGGGATTAATATGGTTTCGCCCCTCCCCGGCGTTGGCGAAAACTTGCAGGATCACTTTGTGCTCGGCAACCGTTATCGGATGAAAGAGGGAAGCCCATCGGTGAACCAACAATCGCGAGGCTTGGCGATGATTGGCGAAGTCTTTAAATATTTAACCCAGCGCAAAGGCTTGTTGACCCTTTCAGCCGCACATGTTGCCGCCTTCATCAAGACGCGACCGGAACTCGCTACGCCGGACGTTCAATATCATATCCTGCCAGCGACGATGGACCTGCAGAAAATGACGGAAACCGGCGATATGGAGCTGGAGAAACATCCCGGGATCACCATTGCCCCCTGCCAGCTGCGGCCAGAGAGCCGTGGCAGCGTCCACATCAAATCGAACCAATCCGACAGGCATCCAGCGATCCGACCGAATTATCTGTCAGATCCGCTTGACCAACAAACCGCGATTGCTGGCCTGCGTTGGGCCCGCGACTTGGCCGCGCAACCGGCTTTGGCCAAATATATCGAACATGAGCTGGAGCCCGGTGCCGCTTTGCAATCCGATGATGAACTGTTGGAATTTGCCCGCGAAACCGGCGGCACCATCTATCATCCCGTCGGCACCTGCAAAATGGGGCCGGAGGGCGACAGTATGGCTGTCGTCGACGACCAGCTGCGCGTGCGCGGTGTCGAAGGCTTGCGCGTCGTCGATGCGTCGGTCATGCCGCGTTTGGTCAGCGGAAACACAAATGCTCCGACGATTGCGATCGCTGAAAAAGCCAGCGATATGATCCGCGAGCACGCAAAAGTATTCGCGTAGATTTTGAAATAATAGATTAATCTATAATGTTATGATATTCTTCTTTTATTGAAAGGGAGGATCACATGAAAGAAGAAATATCGGACCAAAAAGCAATAAGCGGCTGCTTTCCAAGCTTATCGCATACAAGCACTTATGAGCATCTGTTTCACACCAACCCGACCGCAAAAGACACCGACCCTTGTCCCCAACCAACGGGAAACCAAGAGGGCGATGCGGTTGTTGCGGCTTGGCAAAAGTATGATGCCTTTTCTGAGACCTATTGTGCCGCGGGAAACCGCAGCTGCACGAATCCCAAAACCTGCAAGCCGTCAGTATCGGGCCACATATCGCGCACAGGAACGGTCCGGCGAAAATTTACGCCAACGCCGGGATCAGCGCCGCCCACCGGAAAGCTCGAATGCTATCTTACGATAGAGACCAGCGCCAAAATCGTTTGCGCCTGTTCCTGATCAAGACTCACGAGAGCGGTCATGATGGCTTGGCGAAGATCAGTGCATCTGGCACAAGAAGGCGCAGTATCTAGGGGGTCGTCGCAGTGCCGAGTGGGATTCCAATTGAAGCTTTGTTCGCGCCGATCTTTGTGATTTGCGTCGCCCTGGAATGGTGGGCGGTGAAAACCGGTCGTGCCAAGGGTCGGTATGAAACCGCAGATGCGATCACCAGCCTGGCAATGGGGCTCGGCAATGCAATTGTCGGGACGCTCACTGGCGTTGCTGCCGTTTGGATGCTGATGCTGGCCTGGCCATACCGCATGATGACGATGCCTGAGACCTGGTGGAGCTTTCTGCTTGTTTTTGTCCTGTATGACCTGGTCTATTATTGGAAGCATCGCTTTGCCCATCGCATCCGCTGGTTTTGGATGGAGCATGTCACGCATCATTCTAGCCGCCACTACAATTTGACGACCGCCCTTCGTCAGCCATGGTTCGGACCGTTCTCAGGATTGATTCTCGTCGGCTGGGTCTTGGTGCTGCTCGGCTTTCACTCTGCTTTTATCGGCATCGCCGCTGGTATCAATCTGGTCTATCAATTCTGGATCCACACGGAGACCATTGAGAAATGCCCGCGCTGGTTTGAAACGGTGTTCAACACACCCAGCCATCACCGCGTGCATCATGCCATCAATCCGCGCTATCTCGATGCCAATTATGCTGGCGTGTTTATCATCTGGGACAAACTGTTCGGCACATTCATTCCCGAGCAGGCGTTGGACAAACCAGATTATGGGATCGTCAAACCGCTCAAATCCTATAATCCGATCATCGTTGCCTATCATGAATTTGCAGCACTGCTGCGCGACTGTTGGTCAGATGGTTTGCGCCCGATGACCTGGTTGAAGCGTGCCTTCAATCCGCCTGGCTGGAGCCCGCACGGCGACCACAATCGAAGCGAAGATATCCGCGCGCGCTGGCGCGCCGAAGGCGACCTTAACGCTTAAGCGATCGGGCCGTCGCGCAAGCGACACACGCCCCATCTTGAAATCGATATATCGAACCATAATTTAGATATATCTAAGTTAAGATGGAGATTCCTATGTACTACACTCGCCGTATGCGCAATGCCGCACGCGCCTATCGTAAAATGCACCATCGCGCGGGCGGCGCTGGACGTCGACGCGCGCTTGATCATGGGGATTTGCGCCTATTGATCTTGTCGCTCATCGCCGAGAAGCCGCGGCATGGCTATGATCTAATCGCCGAAATCGAAACCCGCAGCGGCGGCGCATATAAGCCGAGCCCCGGCGTCATGTATCCGGCACTTTCGGTGATCCAGGATCTGGGTTTGGCGAAGGTCAAAAAGACGGATGGCAAACGCGTCTTCAACATCACCGACGCGGGCGAAGACGAGCTCGCTGCAAATGGCGAAGCCTTAGAGCGTATTGAAGCGCGTCTCGAGGCATTGGCCCACCCGGATACGCAACTCGACCCGCAAGATGTGCGCGTCGCCAGTCAACGCCTGCGCCATACGGTGTTTAAAGCCGTGGCTCGATCGTGGCCCGACACCACCGATTATGAGAAAATTGTCGAAATTCTGAATCAAGCGCGCAGCGATATCGCGGACCTTGGGACACAAACGCGGCGCCCCGACACGAATTAACGGCGCTCGAAAATAGCGCTCGTATTATTGGCTGGCATATCGATCGCATCGACCAAGCTCAGGCCCGCCTTTTGCGCCAGTGGCAGAAGGTCAAGCTCAAGATCCCGAACGCCCCAATCGGGATCGCGGCGTTTGAGATCATGATGAAACCGCGCATTTGAGGGCGCGATCGCGCCGTTGCGCGCGAACGGGCCGTAAAGCATCAACCGCCCCCCAGACCTCAACAGCCGGCCCGCCCCCGCGATCAGTCCGTCTGCGGCGGCGAAGGGCGCGATATGGATCATATTCGCGCAGAACATACCGTCCCATGGAGCGGACGCTTCCGCCACGTCCCAGTGCAGTGCCGTTGTGTCGATGGTCAATGGGCCTGCGAGCCGATTATGATCCATATGCGCGCGCCAAGCGCTCTGGCTGTCGCGGCTGACCGGATCGATATCCGAATATGTCCAATCCAGGCCCTTCGCGGATGCGGTGATATGCGCGCCATGCTCGCCTGTGCCAGAGGCAATCTCAAGGACGCGACCATCGGTCGGCATATGCGCGAGAAACACCTCCCGTACGACATCTTTGTTTCGGTTGATGGACGGCGAAAAGCGTCTGCCATCTGCGGTCTGATCGCGCGATTCCAACGCTGCGGGTTTACCCGACACGCCTTTTTGATAATCAGGGGGCTCTTCATTCATGACTCACTCGCCAGCCATCGTCCGGAGCTAAGTGAGCATGGATTTGGACATCGCCCTATCCGCGCGCTTCGAACCGGTCGCGCAAAACAGGCTTCAAGATTTTGCCGTTTGCATTGCGCGGGAGCGGCTCATCTTGAAATTGAATTTCGACCGGCACTTTAAACGCCGCGATTTGATTACGAACGTGTTCTCGTAAATCATCTTCGCTGACATCGGTTCCCGGCTTAACTTGCACGACAGCGCCGACTTCCTGACCCAGGATTTTGTGCGGGATGCCAACCACGGAAGCGTCCATCACAGCTGGGTGATCATACAAAGCGCTTTCGACTTCGATGCAGTAAATATTCTCTCCCCCGCGGATCAGCATGTCTTTGGCGCGATCGACCAAATAGAGAAACCCTTCTTCATCAAGGCGCGCCAGATCACCGGTGACCACCCAGCCATCAATAAACGTGCTGGCCGTGGCGTCCGGCTTGTTCCAATACGCTTTGCAATTCATCGGGCCTTTGCACCAAAGCTCACCAACCTCGCCGGGTGGCAGGACCTCGCCGTCTGGGTTGACGATTTTGTACTCGACCGCGCCTGGCGGTGCCCCTGCGCTATCCGGTCGATTGACATAGTCCTCGCCAACATTCACGGACGAGGTCGCACAGGTCTCTGTCATGCCCCAGCCATTGCCAGGCGCAGCCTCGGGAAAGCGCTTCTTAATCGTGGTCACCAATTCCGGTGCCGACGGCGCGCCACCATAAGAAATCACGGCGATCGATGAAAGATCATACTTGTCGCGATCGGGATGCTCGAGCAATTGCCAAGCAATCGCCGGCACACCGCCAACATTGGTGATCTTTTCGCGTTCAATGATCGGCAGCGCTTCGCCAGCATCCCATTTAAACATTGAGACAATTTTGTCGCCGCGCAGCATGGTCGGAATCAAAATCGCGAAGGCGCCCGTCGCGTGAAAAAACGGGATGGCCAATAGAGTCGAGTTTTGAACTTCTGGATCTGGTTCCGGCGGCATCTCTCCACGGCGCAGATACATCCGCATGACACAGGTGAGCGAGTTCAGCATGTTTGAAATGATCGCGCGATGCGTCGCCAAAGCACCTTTCGGGCGGCCTGTGGTCCCGGACGTGTACATGATTGTCGCATCATCATCGGGTTCGAGATTAACGTCCGGGAGACCAATTTTCGCCAAACTCGACCAGCTGCTAACGAGACCGATCAGCGAGTCCATCGAAGAGATCCGCGGATCTGAGCCAGTCTCAGTTCCGCGCGCGACAATCACAGATTTCAGCGCAGGCAAGGCATCTAGAATGCCGCGGATTCGTTCGAGAATTTGCGGATCGACCACCGCAACTTTCGCACCGCTATCTTCAAGGCCATACTTAAGCTCATCCCCGGTCCACCAAGAGTTCATCGGGGTCGCAATCGCACCAATGGCCAACGCGGCGAAGAAGGGAACCGGCCATTCTGGATAGTTGCGCATAATAACGGCAACGCGATCGCCTTTGGCGACGCCAAACTGCTCGGTCAGGATTTTGGCAAAATGTTCCACCGCGCGCGCGAAATCTGCATATGTGACGCGCTCATTTTCATAAACCAAGTAATCGCGCGCGCCGAACTCGATCTCGCTCATTTGCAAAATTGCGCGGATCGTCGGCGGCGCGTCGACATATATTTTCATCGAGACACCGTCGATCTCGCCATCGCCGAGTTTGAGCGGCGTGTCGGACGCGGCAATCAGTTCATTGGCTTGAGCGATTGGCATTGCGGGCCAGCCGTCTGGTAAGGCTGCTGCAGCCATAGCGTTCCTCCGGACAATTTTTTGGTCTTCCCGTCGGATATGCGACAAGCGTCGCCGCTACGGAAGGGGCGACGCTGCGGCAGGTCGATATTTGTTCCGGAAGTGTCGCTCAAAGACCCGTTAATTGGACGCCAGCACGACGCCGGTCAAATCAAGCCCTGTGTCCATCGTGAACTCGGCATCCAATGCCAAAACGAGCGGCGGGCTTGGCTCGATCAGAAAAGACGGCACCACGAGCTCATCGACCAATTGGATGGGATCAATATCGGCCGCAAACGCATCAACCTGCGGGGCCGGTTCCGTTTGAAGCATAAACATCGCCATAAAGGCGGTGAGTCCGGCGATCAGGATCGTCAGAAACGACTGCATTTGGAGCAACTCCTAAATACTCTACACGCTCCAGCCCCTCGCAAGGGTTATGCCAATTCGCTTAACGGAGCGAGTTACTTTTTGCAGATTTTGTTCATTTTTTGTTAATCATAGGGCGCGGCCTCTGGGAAGCCCCAGCTGCAATATTTCTTACAGTCTGCGCGTGAACCTTAGGGATTGCGGTGATCCGGCCTCAACCGCTTTTGCTATTTCCCGAAATCGCAGAAGCGCACGGTCCGCACAGCGCCATCAGGCTCCGTTAGCGCATAGCTGGGCCCGGATAGCTCGGCGCTCTCACACAAGTATCCGATCTGATACATATCTAAGAGCTGCTCATTACCGGGGCTAAGCGCGTTGGCCAGCATAAGATCTGCCGCCGTCTGATATTCGCCGAGACGAAACCGAATATTGTATTCTTCCATCGGCGATAGGCCACCCTGTTCGAGTAAGCCGTTCAAACTGGTCGCCTCACCGCGGGCAAAGTTCCGCATTTCGGTCGCTTCCGCGATCGTCGCATCATCGGGATAGGTCTCAATCAGTTCGTCGAGCGCTTCGATCGCGCCCCAGACTTGATTGCCATCGCCCAGTTTAAGCTCGGCCATCCGGAAGAGCGCCGCAGCTTTTTCGTCGTCAGCAATGTCCTGCATCCCGATCAATTGTTCTAGGCGCAGAATGGCCGCTTGCTCATTGCCAGCGTCAACGAGCTCATCCACCGTCCCCATCGCCAGATCAAAGGGCCGCGGGTCACTTGTCTCAGCCAGCGGCGGTGTGTCGACGATGACAGGCGGGGTGTCCACGGGCGCGGATGCACATGCTGCGGCCAGCGCTAGGGTCGAGATCGCGAGGATATGGCGCATCGGATAGTCCTTTCTTATGCCTCAGCGAAGCCTGGCGACCGGCAAAGGCGAGACTAAGGCAGAATTCAGGAGAGGTTTGGATCGAAACACCAATAGGCATCGCCGAGATAATCCGGGGCAAGGCCAAAATCTTCGATCGGCTTCCCTTCGCCAGCACAGATAAAACCGCTATCTTTGAGCAGCAAAAAATGGCTGTGACTAGGCATAAGCCCGGAGGATTTATAGCGCGCCGCGCCCTCCGCCAACGCTCCCATCAGCACTTTATCGTCAAACCAGTTCGTTAGGTTTTGGAGGCGCGCCAAGCGCTCTTGAGCGGCGTTGATTTCTGATTGCGCAAAGATCCGCATACGAGCCACACGCCGCCCGCGATCATCGTCCGCGTGCGCGGCTTCAAAACGCTCAAAGTCGCGAAGCGCGCCTGGCAGACTTAGCCGTCGATCAAGCCGCTGCTCGGCCCGCAGATAAAGCGCATCCGCACGCTGCAGCTCACTCAAATCGTCTGCGTTCAACAGCGCCGTGAGCGCGACATCCACGCTCACAGCCGAGACGTTTTCCAGCCCAGATGAAAGCTCTGTTTCAAATTGAATTGGATCCATTGTTTGGGGCCCGCTCGCACAACCGCTTAAAGCCAGCCCCAAGGCCGCAAGCATGATCGAAATTTTCATCGGATGGACGCTCGTTTCTAAACCACTTCGAGCGACGAGTTTGCAGGCGACTAAGGCCGAAAAGCGGCAGCCAAGATTACAGTTACATTAAGCCCGTGCAGATGGATGGATGGCCGCAACACTGCCGCGCCCGAGCGCTTCGATCGCGCATGCGGCGATATGGTGGGCATTCAAGCCAGCGCTTTCATACATCCGATCAGGCTTGTCCTGATCCTGGAAAATGTCTGGCAAATGCATGGTCCGGATTTTCAACCCAGTATCGAGCGCGCCGACCGCCGCCAAATGCTGCAATACGAAGGCGCCAAATCCGCCACGCGCCCCTTCTTCAATCGTCACCAGAACTTCGTGCTCGCGGGCCAAACGTTCTGTTAGCTCAGCGTCCAATGGTTTGGCAAAACGCGCATCTGCAACGGTGCAAGACAGCCCCTGAGCCGCCAACATATCGGCCGCCTTGAGCGCTTCTCTCAAACGCGCGCCATATGATAAAATCGCAATCGAATTGCCATCTCTCACGATATGACCTTTGCCGATTTCAAGCGGTATCAGCGTCTCTGGAAGCGCGACCCCGAAGCCTTCGCCTCTGGGGTATCGAAAAGCCGACGGGCGGTCATCAATCTCATTCGCCGTGACCACCATCCGCGCAAGCTCCGCCTCATCGGACGCGGCCATACAAACCATGCCGGGCAAAGCGCCGAGATAGCCAATATCGAAGCTTCCCGCATGCGTCGCGCCGTCAGCACCGACCAGTCCTGCCCGGTCGATCGCAAAGCGCACCGGAAGGCGTTGGATCGCCACATCGTGGACCACCTGATCATAGCCGCGTTGCAAGAAAGTGGAATAAATCGCGGCGTACGGTTTCATACCATCAGCGGCCATGCCGGCCGCCATGGTTACCGCGTGTTGTTCGGCAATACCGACATCAAAGGCGCGATTTGGGAAAGCTCTCTGAAACAGGTTGACGCCTGTGCCCGATGGCATCGCGGCTGTAATCGCGCAGACTTTATCATCCGATTTGGCCAGCTCGACCAAGGTGTTGCCAAATACGTCTTGGTATTTGGGCGCGCTCGGGGTCGACTTTTGCTGCTCGCCCGTCACGACATTGAATTTCGAAACGCCGTGATATTTGTCGGCGCTGTTTTCGGCGGGCGCATAGCCTTTGCCTTTTTGGGTCACGACGTGAACCAAAACAGGACGCTGCATCTGTTTGACGTTTTCCAGAACCGGGATCAGTACATCCAAATCATGTCCATCGATTGGACCGACATAGTAAAAGCCAAGTTCCTCGAACATGGTCCCGCCCATAGCGAAACCACGCAAATACTCTTCCGCTTTGCGCGCCGGATTTTCCAGCCCGATCGGCTTGACCACAGACTTTGCCAGCTTGCGCAAGCCGCGATAAGATCGGCTGGAAACCAAACGGCTGAAATAGTGGCTCATGGCCCCGACCGGCGGTGCGATCGACATATCATTATCGTTCAGGATCACGACTTGGCGTTTTTGATCGCCGCCAACATTGTTCATCGCCTCATATGCCATGCCCGCCGTCATTGACCCGTCGCCAATCACGGACACGACATGATTGTCATGGCCTTGCAAGTCACGCGACGTCGCGAAGCCGTGCGCCGCAGAGATCGATGTCGATGCATGCGCCGCGCCAAACGGATCATAATCGCTCTCGCTGCGTTTGGTGAATCCCGATAGACCATCACCTTGGCGAAGCGTCCGAATACGGTCGCGGCGCCCGGTTAGAATTTTGTGCGGATAGCATTGATGCCCAACATCCCAGATCAAGCGATCTGTCGGCGTATCAAACACCGAATGCAACGCTACGGTCAGTTCGACCACGCCAAGGCCTGCGCCGAGATGCCCTCCCGTCACCGAGACAGCGTCAATGACTTCCTGTCTGACCTCTTCGGCAACTTGTTTGAGTTGCTCTCGGGTTTTGTTCTTCAAATGCGCCGGTATGTCGATCTCGTCCAGCAGGCGCGAATTCTTGAGATCTGTCATGACCCGGCCTCCCTACAGCCGTTCTAATTATTCCAGCACGATTAGTGTCGTCTGTCTAAGACAAAATCCACTGATTGCAGGAGGATATTGGCCCGATTGTGGAAAATGGCTAGATGTTCCTTGGCTTGCGCGGCGAGCAGCCGCACCCGCTCGCGCGCCTGGTCAATGCCGAGAAGCGTGACGAAATTCGCTTTTCCCGCTGTTTCATCGGTGCGTAAGGGTTTGCCAACTTCGTCCTCATTTCCGGTCGCATCCAAGAGGTCGTCGGAGATTTGATACGCTAAGCCGAGATCATGCGCGAAACCATGTAGCGCATTCCGCTCTGGCTCGTTTGCGCCGCCGATGATCGCCCCAGCTTCAATGGAATAGGAAATAAGCGCACCGGTTTTCAACCGCTGCATCCGCGTGATCGTATTGAGGTCGCGCGGACTATCTTCTTGCAGCATATCAATCATTTGCCCGCCGACCATTCCGAGCGCACCGGCGGAATCAGAGAGCCGCTCAATCAGTTTCAACCGAATATGCGGATCTTGATGCGTGTCGCGATTGGCGAGGATTTTAAACGCCAGCGTCAGCAAAGCGTCGCCCGCCAAGATCGCGGTCGCTTCATCGAATGCTTTATGCACCGTCGGTTGTCCGCGCCGGAAGTCATCATCATCCATGCAGGGCAAATCATCATGGACGAGCGAGTAGGAATGTACGCACTCCAAAGCCGCGGCGGCGCGCAGCAGGGACTTGTCAGGTGCGTCGAATATCGCGCCGGTCTCAATGACATAAAATGGGCGCATCCGCTTGCCATTCGCAAGCGCCGAATGCCGCATCGCGCGCATCAAGTCTGCCTCAGGGCCTTGGGCGGGCGGTATGAGTTGGTCCAGAGCAACCGTGACGCGATCAGCGATTTCGGTCAAACGCCGACCAAAGTCCGGATCGCCTCTGGCGGGCATCAAGTGAAGCTCGCAGGCTCTGTATCAGGCGTTCCATCCGGACTTTGCACGATTTGCTCAACCTTCAACTCGGCGGCTTTTAGGCGCGTTTCACAGTGTTTTTTCAACGCTGCACCGCGCTCATAAATCGCAATCGATTGCTCGAGTTCAACGTCCCCTTGTTCCAATTGTCGGACGATTGTTTCGAGCTCCGACAAGGCCTCTTCAAACGTCATCTCTTTGACGGGTTTTGCTTTGGCGGCCATATTTTTTACCCCAGCTGAAGCATCAAGACCCGCACCCTAGAGCCGGAAGTCACTCGCCTCAATGGGGATATCAGGATTTTCCACGATATTCATAAACCCGGAAGCTCCAATATTTGTCGCCGCCATCATACACACAGACCCAGCCGAGCCGTCGCAATGGACGCCGCAGCATGCGATTGAACCAACCATGCGCGGCGAGATAGACAGATCGCCCCTCAGCCGCCTCGTGCAAATGCTTTGCTGCATCTTTGGCCCGCGCGCGCGCTTCCAGGACATTCTCGCCATCGAGTTGATGCCCGCGCAGCCAATAGGTCCGCGCGAGGATGTTCCACGTCTTGGGTAGGTAACGCCGCGCTTTGAAACGTGGCGGCGGCAGTGGGGCCTCATTGAACACGTCGAAGCGCTCGGGGTCTCGGCCATTCGTCGCCCATTGCGCCGTCTCAACGGCCCGGGGTCGGATTGAGCTCAGCACCAAGTCGACATCTTGCACGATGAATTTGAGTTTATCGGGTGCACACTGATCCGCGGCGAGATGACCCTCTTCATAGCGCGCCCACCAATCGCGATACTCCTGCCAGGTCAGACGCGGGCCCGCCGACCGGTCCAGCGCCGGGCGACCATGACGCGACACAATGATCGGGCCACGTGCCGGTTTGGCCGCGGGGCGTTGCGTCGGCGCGTTAATAGGGCCCTCCCGGATCATACGACGTTAAGGCTTTGACAAACGCCCTACAAACCACGCCAAACTCGCTCTTTCATGCATGGATCGGCTTGCGCACGACCGCATCGATAGAAGGAAAATAGTACCGTATCGGCGCGTCCAATCAAATTTTGATACGGCACAAATCCGACCGAGGCCTGATCCGGGGCCCAGCCCGGACGTGGCGGACAGCCAGCCGCGTCAATCACACCCTCGGCACTGGTCGGACAATGACCGGTGGGATTGCGTCCATCCATCGAGTTATCGCGATTGTCTCCCATAAACAGATAATGCGCGTCCGGAACCCGGAAGGTGACAGAGATGTTTGTGCCGGTCTCGCCATCGATGTCATGACTGAGCCAAGTTGCATCGCCAAAGCGTTCTTCAAATTCAGCTGCAGTCACAAACCGTCCATTGTCATGCTGACGATAGCGGATGCGACGGATAAAGGTGCGCTCAATTGGCGTGCCATTAATCGCAATCGGTTGCCCATCGCGGACGGTGACCGAATCGCCGGGGAGTCCAATAATACGCTTAATCATCACCCGAGGCGTGTGCGTGTGCTCAAAAACCGCGACATCGCCGCGCTTTGGTTGGCTGGCAAAGAGTCGTCCATCCGGCAGCGGAACATATCGCCCAAGGCTAAACGGCAGCGAATTGCGCGAATAGCCGTACGAAAACTTGTTTACGGTCACGCGGTCCCCAACCTGCAGGTTTGGCACCATGCTTTCAGATGGGATCACACGCAGTTCGTAGAGCAGGGTCGAGAAAACCAGAAAAATCGGTATAAATACGGACAAAGTGATGCCCCACTCACGCAATTCCTTTTTCACTTTGTCTTGAAATGTCAGTGGCTGATCGAGGGCAGCATCGTCACGTTTCGCGGTGGTCTCGCTCATGCTGCGTTCCTAACTCTCTGACCGTCTTTTTACCCGGTTCGCCTGTCTTGTATCTGGCTGCGCCATTCGGCTGCATTGCCAGAAGCACGAGAACCTCGATCCGACAAGGCCCGGTATCAGTCCTAATTCTCTCAACCGCGGACCTGCCCGAACCTTAGCCGCGTCAAGCGTTTTACCTTGAGAGGTATAAGACTGGGTTTCGTGTCGGAAAAAAGGCACAATCGATCAGTGACCTAGGCGCGATACCAGTCGACACCATCTACGTCCTGTTCCCGCCGCGCATCGCCTTTGATGAGCAGATAGTTCAAATGCGCAATCGCCTCACCCGTCGCCATCGAAATCACATCATCGTCAATCTTACGTCCGAAAATCGCAGGGAAAACATCAACTACGCGACGCGGGGCTTGCTGCAAACGCTGCGTCAAGCGTTTAAGCGCGATCCCATGGCCGTGAATCAGATGCTCCAATCGTGGATGCGCGCCGAGAAACGGCTCATTGTGCCCCGGCAAGACGAACACATCGGCCGGCAATTCCGCTCTTAGTTTTTCACAGCTTTGCAACCAGTCTGCGAGCGGGTTGGCATCCGGCTCGGTCGGGAAAACCGAAACATTGGACGAAATTTTCGGCAGCAATTGGTCACCAGAAATGAGGATGTTCAAGGCGTCGCAATAGAGGCAAACATGCTCCGGAGAATGACCGCTGCCAACAATGACACGCCAAGTCTGCCCGGCCAGTTCGAGCGTGTCGCGGTCCGATAAGCGCCGATATGCGTCCGGAAGGCGTGAAACACCGCGGCCAAAACCACCAAAGCGCGACTCATACATCGCGATTTGATCCGGCGTCCATCCGGCACGACGGTAAAACGCGGCGCCCACCGCCGGAGCCTCGCGCCCAGTATCGGCCACCAGCATTCGACAGGTCACGTATTCCAGACGCGAGATCCAAAGCTCGGCACCCGGAAACTTACGGCTCAGCCAACCGGCATTCCCGATATGGTCGGGATGCATATGCGTGATGATGACCCGCCAAACTGGTCGCCCGCCCAGCCGTTCAGCAAAAATTTTCCGCCAGGCCGTCTTAGTTTCCTCCAATGGCATGCCCGTATCGACAATGGTCCATCCTTTTGGCCCATCATCGATCAGCCAGAGATTGATCCATTTCAGCGAAAACGGCAGCGGCATGCGCACCCAATGGATGCCCGGTCGGACCTCAATCGTCTCGCCGACGGCCGGGGTCGTGTCCCCGAACGGATAGTCTAGCGGCGCGCGGCCGGCTGTTTTGCCCTGAAATCCATCCATACTGACCCTTTGCCACGCCGCGATGAGCGCACCAATCCGTCACCGTGCGGCATGCCGGTAGGAGACCCTATGGGTTGGCGACCCGCGTGACTTTTGTGCCTTCAATGCTGACCCCTGCCATTAGCCCTCTTTGATCGAAGATAAAGGCATAGGCGTCATCCTGCAGAGTGGATGAGGACAAATTCTCCGCGATCCCGGCATTGACCACCACCACAGTCGGTCCAACCCCGATTTCCCAACCATCGGACTCTTCCAGAAACTGCAGCGCATCATCGTTCATCAAGAACACCGCATAGCCATATGACTGCGCGCCGGCTTGCAATCCCCATGACCCCGTAAACGAGGTATAATAGCCAGCGGTTTGACCACCTTTGCGCAGCTCCCCTTCCCCATACGCGCCGCCAAAAACCAGGCCCGCTTTCACGATAGACGGAAAGATCAAGACCGCTTTGGCTTGCCGTGAAATCGCCAGTGCCGCTGGATTATCGCGCACCAATTTGTTCAAGGCTTGAGAACTGTCCGTGGAAAGATCGGCACGCGAGGCCGATGACGTCGCCGTGGTCGAACATGCCGTTAGCGGGACCGTCAGCAGGGTGAGCGCGCCCAGTGTTCCGATCACTTGAAAGAGTTTCCGCATGTCTGTCTCCTATCGTCTCCTGGCATGACGGACCCTACCCCTACGGTGCCCTTGCCTTGTCCGCAAGCCCGCGCAAAGGTCACAAAAAATCAATCTTGGAGGGAAATTTGGGCCACCTTAGTCGCCGCCGCATTTTGCAAACGAGTGTCGCTGCGGCCGCTCTCGGCCCGCTTGCAGCCTGTGCCAATACACCCGCAGCGCGCGCCCAAACATCGCATGAAAGCGCGGCTCCGGAACCAATTGCGGTGACGCCTGGCTACCGTGCGGAACCGATCGCGGATGGTGTCGCGCAGCGCGCTATGGTGGCGACCGGTGAGACCACATCGCTGGCGCTGACCGAAGCGGCCATTGCCCGTTCGCGGGCGGCGCAGCCGCTCATAAATGCGGTCGCCACTGAACGCTATGCGGCCGCGCTGGAGGCCGCCGAAACCCCCTTAGGTGGGGCCTTTGGCGGGGTGCCGACGTTTATCAAAGATTTGCTTGACTGGCGCGGCGCGCAAACGCTGTTCGGCTCGCGCGCCTTTCGCGGTTATGTTGCGCCCGCCGATGGGGCGTTCGCGAAGGCCTGGCGCCAGGCGGGCATGATCAGTCTGGGAAAATCGACCAGTCCGGAAATGGGGCTAATTTCCTCGACTGAGCCTTTGGTAACGGGGGCCACCCGCAATCCGTTTGACCTGTCTCGGATCCCCGGCGGGTCGTCGGGGGGCGCCGCTGCCTTGGTTGCCGCGCGCGTGGTGCCGTTTGCGCATGCCAGCGATGGCGGCGGTTCAATCCGCATACCGGCAGCGTGCTGCGGTCTGTTTGGTCTAAAACCGAGTCGCGGCGCGCTGCCGATCAGCCGCAGCGCAGGCGAGGTTGATATTTCCGTCAATCATGCGGTCACGCTGACCGTGCGCGACAGCGCGGCATTGTTTGCGGCCGCAGAAATGGACATGCAGAGCGATTTGGCGAAAACCGGCGCCGTAACCGGTCCGGCGCAACGACGACTAAAGATCGCATTTGCACCCGAAGCGGCCACCGGCGCGATTGTCGATCGCGAAACGCAGGCGGCGCTCGAACGGACAGCAGAGCTTTGTAAAAGCCTCGGTCATGAGGTCATAGATTATCAAGTGCCATTCGATGGCGCGGAGTTTACGGATCGGTTTTTCCTATACTGGGCGGCAGGCGCAGCCGCTTTCGCTCAGCAAGCAAGTGCGTTTTCTGGAAAACCCGTCGGCCCCGATATCCTCGAACCATGGACGCTCAGCCTGGCACAGGAATTCCTCCGCCGAAGCGACGAAATGGAGGCTACAATCGCTTATCTGAAAGCGTTTGAGGCGGAATATCATTCATGGTTTGAAGACTTTGACGTTTTGCTCAGCCCGACCGTCGCGTCGGTGGCCCCAAAAATTGGCGCGCAAGCCCCAGACGGGGCCTACGAAACCGTCCGCGCGAATGTGATCAATTTCGCGGCCTTTACGCCTGCAATGAACGTTGCCGGATCGCCATCCATGAGCGTTCCCATTCAATGGAGCTCAGACGGCCTGCCGATTGGATCAATGTTTTCGGCCCGGCGCGGCGATGATGGTGTCTTGTTGGCATTGGCATATGAGCTTGAGGCGGCGCAGCCTTGGATCGACCGCCGCCCAATGTTCAAGACCGGCTAAGGAGGCAGCGGTCATGCCGTTTGAATATATCAGCGTCGAAGCAGCGATCTCCGCACCCGGCCTGCGCATGGTGGTCGTCAGCAATGTGCCAAGCCCCTGGGGCGAAGCGGCAAAGGGCATTCTACATATGAAACGCATTCCGTGGCAGGCCGTACGCCTGGTCTATGACGATCCTGCCTTTGACGCTTGGGCGAAAGATCAAAGCGGCCCGATTGCGATTTATGAAGATGACCCCCCGCGCGGGGGATGGCGCGAGATTTTGGAGCTGGCCGAGCGCCTATCACCGACCCCGTCTCTGATTGCCGCTGATGCAGATGCGATGTTTACGCTCTGTCACAATCTGCTTGGCGAAAATGGATTGGGCTGGGCGCGGCGCCTACAATTGGTCGATGCGGGAATGAAAGGCACCGGCGGTTTTCCAGAACGTGTGGCGAAGTATATCGGACAAAAATACGGCTATACTGAAGCGAAAGGGGCTGCGAGCAGCGCGCGGGTTCAAGCTCTGTTACAGCAGATGGTCGCGCAGCTTGAGGCCCAAAAACGCGCCGGCAGCCATTACTATTTTGGCGATTCTCCGACCGCGGCAGACATCTATAGTGCGGTCCTCATGGCCATGTTCGCGCCCCTGCCAGAAGCCGATTGTCAAATGAACACGGCAACGCGCCAAGCGTTCCTGACCCTCGATCATGCGACACAAGACGCGCTCGAACCAATCCTATTGGAACATCGCGATCATATGTATGACGTCCATCTCGAGCGACCGCTGCAGCTTTAGGCCGGGTATCTTCTGCTCATCTCGACACGCGCTTCACAGCATTTTGCACGTCCTAGTTGGCTGAGCGAAGCTTGTCCTCAGCTTTCCGTTAGGTTCGGCTTGCCGGGTCGATCGAAGCCCATACCTCTATGACCGGAAGGATCAGGTATGGCCGACACAATTATAACGTCTGAAACGCCGCTGCGTCCTTTGAGCGGGTTTCAACAGAGTATGATCGCGATCGCCAGCGTCGCTATGGGCGCGGGCATGACGATTAACTTTGTTGTCGTCGCGCCGCTGGCGCGCAAGGCCGGCTTAACGGAGTTGCAAGTTGCCGGCATCCTCACGCTTTCGGCAGCGATTTACGCGCTGATGATCCCTCAATGGGGGCGCTGGGCAGATCGATTTGGGCGCAAACGGATCATGGTCTTCTCTCTGTCGGCGATGGGGTTGACGAATACCGCTTTTTTATTCGCCCTTGAGGCAGCGCTTGCGGGCATGATCACCGGGCTAACCATGTTCTTTACGTTGGTCTTCGTACGCATTTGGTTTGGTCTACTCTCGCCGGGTTTACAACCGGCCAGCATGGCGGCGATGACCGATGCGACCACTGCCAAAACCCGTGCCGGCGGCCTCGGTATGCTTGGCGCAGCGGTCAGTATCGGCGCGGTGATCGGGCCCGCCGGGGCGACCGTGCTCGCGCCATTCGGGGCGCTGGTGCCGCTCTGGGGATCGATTGTATTTTGTTTGTCTTGCGCGGTGCTGATTGGATTTGCCTTGCCCAAGACACGGCCGTCGCGGCCGACTGCATCGCGCCCTGCTCCCCTCGCCATGCGCGATCCACGCGTGTTTCCGCATCTGCTCTTTTTGTTCACGTACTTCGTTGCAGTCGGCATGATCCAACAAACGCTGGGATGGTTCCTCGAAGACCGTTATGATCTTGGCGAAGAGAAAACCGTCCTGTTTGCGGGCATCGCATTTGCCTGCTTAGCGGTGATGATGGTGATCATCCAATTTGGCTATGTGCAACCGCGCAAGCCAGATCCGCGTCGTATGCTGCCGACCGGTCTGTTTATGATCGCCATCGGCTATATCAGCGCCAATCTGTTCATGCCGTTTTGGGCCGTGTGTGTGGCCTTTTTGATTGTCGGCGCTGGCGCTGCCCTGGCCGTGCCGGCGGCGAACGCATTGGGGAGCCTATCGGTTGAGCGTGATGAGCAAGGCGCGGCCGCGGCCTTGCTGTCGGCCGCTCCGCCCGCCGGTTTCATCTTCGGCCCATTGCTTGGCGCCGCATTCTACCAGATCCACGCGCCGCTACCGCTTTACATGTCCGCCATTGTTATGGCGCTCCTCGGGATTTACGCCATAATGGTGGTCGCGCGACGTCCTTTAAGTGGTTGAGCCCGCATCGTCCGCGGCAAGCATGCAGAACGCGTTCAGTTTGTTGCCATCGAGATCGCGGAAATAAGCGGCATAGAACCCACCACCGCGATCGCCCGGTTTGCCCTCACACGTGCCGCCATGCTCAAGCGCAGTGGCGTAGATGCGGTCGACCTGCTCAGCACTGTTCGCCTGCAAAGCCACCATTGTGCCATTGCCAACGCTCGGCGCCTGGCCATTAAAAGGCTGCGTGATGGCGATGCCCGCCCCAGGCCCTTCAATGTTGCCCCAAGCAACAAACGTCTCCTCATCCATCATCCGGCCAACCCCCATTTCTTTGGCAATGGCGTCGTAAAATCCGGAATGGCCTGCGAGATCTTTTGTTCCTAGTGTCACATACCCAATCACTCCAACCTCCATTCTTGTAGATTGGAACATTACAGGAACATATTGGAATAAGCAAGGCCTACATTGCGCTAATGCCGCCATCGACTTTCAGCTCGGCGCCGGTCACCAGCTTGCTCTCATCGCTGGCGAGATAGAGGACCGCATAGGCGATATCATCTGGCTCTCCGACTTTGCCCATCGGGATTTGGCGCCCCAGCTTGGCAAGGCCTTCTTCCTCGCCAAACATTTTCTTTACGCCATCCAATATCGGCGTGTTGATAAAAACAGGATGGACCGAATTACAACGGATTTGTCCGCCTGTCTTGGCGCAGTGCAAGGCGATAGATTTCGACATATGGCGAACCGCCGCCTTCGCCGTGTTGTAAGACACATAATTGCCGCTGGCGACGATTCCGGCAATCGAGCTGATATTGACGATCGAACCCAGCCCATGCTCGCGCATCAATGGGATCGCATATTTGCAGCCCAAGAAGATCGAATCGACGTCGACCTTCATGACATGCTGGAACATGCCATAGTCTTCGTCCTCCACACTGCCCAAGGAGCCAATGCCAGCATTGTTGATGAGGATGTTCAGCCCACCCATCGCATCATGCGCGGCTTGAACCACGGATTTCCAGCGGTCGGCATCGGTGACATCATGCTGCCAGGCAAAAGCGGTGCCCTCGCCCAACTCAGCATTGATGGCGGCGGCAACGGCGTCAGCGCCCTCGCCATTAATGTCCGTTATGGCGACCACAGCCCCCTCGCGCGCGAGCATCCAAGCGGTGGCTTCGCCTAAGCCCTGGGCACCGCCCGTAACGATTGCTTTCTTGCCTGATACGCGGCCCATGAAGGCCCTCCTCTGTCTTGTCTTGTGGGCGTCGTCTTGCCGCGCGGTGGGCCCATGCGCAAGCCCTGACGCGGCGGCGCACCCGCCCCCGTCACTTCCGACAGTTCATTTTGGAACCCGACCGCGCGAAAACCCAGTGCTGGGGTCTCAGGGTTGCGCGGTGAGGCACGCAGTCAGAAAGGATGATACTCAAATGGACCTTCATCACGTCAGATGTACGCCGGTTTTTCCTCGGGTCTGTCAGGCCGCGGCGGCGAGCATATGCTCGATCGCGCTGAGCGGCGCTGCGTTCGCAGATTGCACAAAGGTGAAAACGCGCGGCTCCCTCGCCGACAAAATAGAGATCATTTTCAAGAATGACACGCAGACGGATATCGGGCTGCAAATCACGAAAAGTGACACCAATGACTTAAGTGGGGCGAGCGAGAAAGTCGTTCAATCCAAAATTGTCGCGGCCGAAACGAAAGCGGACTATTCCGGCAATCTCGGAGACAATGCCAAAAAGACATTCGAAATCAGATATGGCCGCGACTTAAACAGCTTTACGATTGAAAATGAGAAAGCGTCAAAATCGGGCACCAATGCCAAATCGACCTATTCGGGGGCAGGCATGCCACGCGATTCGTCGAGCCGCGATATATCGTGTGACGCCAGTTTCAAAGCGAACAGCAACCGTTGGAGTGTGAAACTCACCGTTTCCACACCAACGCAATGATCCATCAAGACCCAAGAGGAAGAACCGGTATGATCCGACGAATTCACCGCGCAAACAGTCGCTTTGGGATCGCATTAAAGGGCCCAACCGCAATCGGGCTTGCTTCAGCCTTTGCAATGCCAGCGCTTGCCCAATGCGATGAAACCCATTCGCGCAACGTGACCGCAAATCATGTTGAGATCCTGTTTAAGAACGAAACCGATCAAAACATCGATCTTCTCATCGAAAAAGCCGATTATGAGACCCAAGATGAACGTAAGACGGTGCAGTCCAAAACCGTGAAAGCTGGCACTAAGACCCAGTTTGACAGCACGATGAGCGAGCATGCGCAAAAGACCTTCTTCATTACCTATGCGGATGTGTCGGGAAAGTTTCATGTGCTGAACGACAAGTACTATCCAGAAAACCAACCGGCTAATTATGTGTCTGAATACCGCGGCGCAAAATTGAGCCCGATCACGTCTCAAGAGAGTGTCGAATGCCATGAGAAGTTCAAAAGCAATAATGCACGCTGGAGCGTTTCGATCCAGGTGAACTAGTGTCGACCCGACAATTGCTCTCCCTTGCGCCTGTCAAACACGACAGTTTCGACGCGTATCCGCGCGTGCCTAAACTCCAAACCTATCGCAAAAAGGAGGATCGATATGGTCGCCACTATGAGACCTGTCCGCCATTGGCAGCGCGCATCCATCACGCTTGCCGCAACGCTGTTCGTGCCGAGCGCGGCGTTTGCCTCCACCTGTCTTGAACACGTCGCGCACAAAGGCGAAGCGATGAGCGTTCAAATTTTCGTCGAAAATCAATCCGCCCGCGCCTTGGATCTTGTGCTCGGGCGGTCCGCCAATGTCACTGACGCCAACACGAAAAGTCGGTCCTACCAAGAACTCAGCGCGGCCAGCCTTGATCCAGGCGCGGCCATGGATATTCGAGAACCGATCCCGGATCATGCAGACCATGTCTTTTCGATGGATGTCCTGAACACGCCGAATACGTTCCGCGTTCAAAATCAGCACACCAAAGAGGGCGGGATCTCTTGGTTCCGCGGCGATTCACTCAATTTGGATTATTGGGAGGTCAATGAAGCTGACGAGATCCCATATTTGATCTCGTGCGACCGCAGCTGGGATACGGCTAAAAGTCAATGGATTGTGCGAGTCACGGTCACGGACCAAGCCGCATTGGTTGAGAATTAGGTAAGCTTCGCGGCCAGCGCATCCATGAATGTTGCAAGCTCCACGTCCAATGCCGTAACGCCATCAGCATCATGCGTGGTCAGTGTCACTTCGACCCGATTATAGACATTAGACCACTCCGGATGATGATCCATTTGCTCGGCTTTCAGAGCACTTGAGGACATAAAACCGAACGCGGTTTTGAAATCGGCAAATTTATATGTCTTCGAGATGGCATCACGCGCGCCGGTCGCCGGTTGCCAACCGGTAATTTGATCGAGAGCGGCTTCTGCGCCGATTTTTGTCGCCATTATTCGCTCGCTTGGGTTTCTTCAACAGTTTCATGTACGAAGTAGAGCCATCGGCCATCTTCGGCAATCGCTGTTCGAATCCCAGAATAACCCTGTCCGTCGCGGATGCGGTCAAGACCCGGATCGCCAACCAGCTCTCGCAACCGCGCACGATCGGTAAAGTTCAAGCGTTCCAGGACCAATTGATCGGCGTCCATGGCCGCAAAGTCGGGCCAAATATACCATGTTTCATCGCCGACTTGGCGCGTCTGATAGGGGTCATCCAGCAATGCGCCCAGCCGCAGCAATGGATCAAACCCGGTCCGGCGTAGCAAATCCCAATGCACGCGGTGAGACTCGTCGGCGAAATTGGAGACAAAATTCTCCTCCGCTTGCGCCAATCGCACCAAACGGGTGAGCGAATTGCGTTCGAGCACGGCCCGAATTTGCGTGATTTTCGCATCGACCTCGGGGGTCGGTGGGACGATTGCTGTTTCAGGCTCGGCCGTAGCAATGGCTGCCGGCGCGGCTGCCACTTCAACCCGAACCTTTGGCGACCCATTCGCATTGCCGCACGCCGTTAAGATCAAGGCGGCGGTTAATCCTGTGACGAAAGCTCTCATATCCCCTCAAAGCCAGTTGCCTCCCTGAGATCCTGCAAAAGTTGCGCCTCGTTCAATACTTTGATCGTGTGCATGCCCATTTGGCGGGCGGGTTTTAAATTGATGCCGAGATCGTCGAGATAGACACAATGGTTCGGATCAACATCTAATGCTTCGCACATCAGCGCATAGATGCGCGGATCGGGCTTGCGAATGCCCAGTTTCGAACTTTCAATGACATGATCAAAAAGTTTCATGATTCCTGAGACTTGCTCTGCTTTATTAGAGTCCGTACTCATCCCCGCGCCCTTGCCGGTTGGCGCATTGTTCGTGATGCATCCAACTTTGACATGCTGCTTACAGATGTTCAGCGCGGCCACCACCGCAGGACGTATGCTGCCGGACAAAAGGCCGAGAATGTCCTGTCCAGGAACTTCATGCCCGAGCGCCCGACTCTCATTTCGAAACAGGGTGTCAAACTCGGCAGCGGAGACTTCGGAGCGCTCGAGTTTTGCCCACGCATTTTGGTGAATATTCTGGGCGTTGACGGATCGAATAAAATCCGCCGGCAATTGGTTTGCGGCTTCATATTGGTTAAAGGCTTCAAACGGCGAGGAGGTTATCACGCCACCGAAATCCCAAATCACCGCTTGTAAATCTGTCACCATCGTCTTTTTCTCTCTTCTCGCGGAATTTCCGCGGACTTGTCTATCACTGGGTCGCCGCTGACAAGCCTGAAACGCGGTCGCTGTGCACACCCCCTCGCCAGAATTCATCTGGGCCCTATTTCCCCAGCCATGATCAATCGTATCTTTCTTGGCCTCACAGGCCTCATGTTTGTGGCGTTTGGCGGCTGGTCTTTGACCGACCCGATCGGCATGACCTCCGGACTCGGTGTTTCGGTGCAGGGCGTGTCTGGCACGTTTGAAATGCGCGGCATTTATGGCGGTGTCAGCCTTGGCGCCGCGTGTCTTTGCTTGCTGGGCGCCGCCCGCGAACGATTTGAATTTGCGGCCCTGTGTTTTGTGGCGGCCTATATGGGAGGGTACCTGATTGGCCGCGGTGCATCCTTTTTCTATGGCGACAGCGCAATGAGCTCAAATTGGATTTTTGCCGGATTTGAACTGGTCATGTTCCTCATTTCCGCGGCCTTGGCCGCGCGGAAGGTATAAAAAAGCCCCGCCTGCGATGACGGGGCTTTAAAAAGAGCGTGCGACGAAGCGCTAGAAGGTTTTGCGCAGGGTGACACCATAGGTCTGTGGCGCATTCGGATATCCATTAACACCATCTTGGAACACCGCAGCAAAAGCACTTTGGATATATTCATCATCGGTGAGGTTGCGACCCCAGATGGAGATCTCCAAACCGCTCGGCGTGGTGATGCCCGCCGAGGCATTGACCAAACTGACTTCACGGCTGGCGAACTCCGCTGGGATGCCGTCAACCACTTGGATGTCGTCCTCATACTGATAGTCGGCTCGGATAAAGCCGTCATTATCACCCAGCTCAAACTCATACTTCCCGGCGAAATACAAGCTGGTTTGGTGAATGCCGGCCGGCGTCTCACCGGTTAGGCTTTCACCGACATTGAAATTCTCGAAAGAGTCATAGACCGGATCCAGGAAGGTTCCGGCAAAGCTTAAGGTCAGCGGATCAATTGGCCGATACGTCGCCTCGACTTCGAGACCTTGGACCGATTGCTCGCCCGCATTCGATAGTACAAACCCAAAGCCATTAAAAATCGTCGACTGGAAGTCTTTGATCGATTGGTCGAAGACCGCGACCGTCACTGTTCCGCGATCAAAGTCGGCCTTCAAGCCGAGCTCGAAAACCTCAACTTCTTCTGGCTCAGAAAAGCGCGTGCCGGGGCTGACATTGCCAGGAAGCGCCTCCAAGGGTTGGCCATTGGCGTCAACTGCAACACCCGGGAACAGCGCCGCCGTGTCGCTTGCGAAGAATGAGGTTTCACGGGTGAGGTTCCAGGATGAGGCTTTGAACGCGGTTGCATAGCTACCGTAGACATTCACATTATCCGTCACGTCATAAGCCAAACGCGCCGTGTACACGACATCCTCATCCGAGGAGCTACCATCTTCCACGGCATTCGGGAAATCGGTGAAGCCTTGGAAAGCCTGCAAACCCTGGAGACCTGAGATCGCGCCAGGAGTCGCAGCCGCCGCCGCGGCTTGAATGGCAGCAAAGCCAGCTGGATCCGCGGTCGCCACAGCCCCAATATTCGCAGGCGTCGGATCTAACATGGTTGCGCCGGCAAAGGTGGCACCAAAGATGAGCTCGCCGACCGCGCCGGCGAGCGCTGGGTCCTCAAAGTTGAGCAGAGAATAAATCTCATCGGAGGTGCCAGAGAACGTAACGTCTTTCTCATCGCCAACGAAACCAATGCCCAAGGTTGCCGTCAGACGGTCTGTGACGGCGTAGTCGGCTTGCGCAAAGATGTTGTAGCTTTGATTGTCTTGCGTGAACAATTCTCGTCGACCGGTTCCTGGAGCGAAGAATTCTCCAATCCCGAGCCCATCCTCAAGAAACTGTGTCAGACCGGATGTCGAGACATCGACGAAAAGGTTCGCATCGGCCCCCATCAAGACATCTGACGTCTTTTCAAGTTCTTCGTCATAGAAGAACGCACCGACAAGCCAATCCAAGCGATCGGTGCTGCCGTTCAAGCGAAACTCTTGGGTCAGCGTATCGATGTCCCAATTGTTTTGGTTTGAGCCCAGCAAGTCGAGTTTGATGAAATCGGAGTCGCCATTGAAGCGCGAGACTTGGCTTCGGCTCGCCGTGATCGAAGTGAACTCCGCCCATCCGAAATCATGATTGACTTCTAAGGAAACGCCGGAATTTTCGAGCGTTCCGTTTGGCACAAAATCCAGCGCCGCGGTGTATCCAAACGGGTCCATATTAATCTCGCCGCCGAGTTGGGAGACAATCGCGAACGAGTCGATCCCGTCCCCTGTGAACGGCCCACCCGCTTCGGAGGGATCGACCAAGGCGACATAACAGCAATTCTCTTCAGAATCGTCATAGTCCGCGATCAAGCGCAGGGACGTGTTTTCAGTCGCCTCCCATAAAAGTTGGCCTCGCAGATTGTAGCGGTCGCGATCGTTTAGCTCATCGCCATCAGTCGTTTCGGCATACCCATCGCGCTTATTGATGCCGCCCGACAAGCTGAATGCGAGGGTGTCAGTGATCGGCCCTGAGACATAGCCCTTATATTGCTGGGCGTCGAAATTACCGAACGTCGCTTCGACGGAGCCGTTCCAGTCAAAAGACGGACGCCGTGTTGTAAAACTAATGACACCTGCGGAAGCATTTTTACCAAACAGAGTCGACTGCGGCCCACGCAACACTTCGACGCGCTCGATGTCCGCAAAGTCAGAAAGCGAGCCTGCCGAACGGGCGCGGAAGACGCCGTCAACAAACACGCCGACAGATGGCTCGATGCCGATATTGTTGCCGCCATTCCCGAAGCCGCGAATGATAAAAGTTGCGTTTGCTGATCGCTCCAGCTGCGACACGCGCAGTGAGGGCACAACCGATTGCAAATCCAAAATGTCGACCAATTGTGCGTCTTCAAGCACTTCATTGTCGACCACTGAAACAGCGATCGGCACTTCTTGCAGTGTTTGTTCGCGCTTCGTCGCGGTGATTGTAACTGTGTCGAGGCGTTTGGCCTCTGCTTCGGCTTCGTCCTGCGCGGCGGCGCTTAGTCCCTGGCCGACTGTTAAAGCGGTGAGGCCAACGCTGAGCGATAGCGCGGCTTTGAGCCCAAAGCTCGATGTCGTGGATTGTTTCAACTCACGTCTCCCGATAGTCATTTTAAGTATAGGTTTCTGGGGGTCCTCTCTTTGCGGAGGATTTTCACAGGATCAGTAGTTGAGTCATCGCATCTGGCAAGCATACTTTTGCACATAATTAACAATCGTGATTAAACCGGCCGCTTCTGCAAGCATGACAACACAAGACGCCAACCTCGTCGGCGCGACATCGGTCTGATCGCACGCCCTTTTTGTTAAGGTTAAACCAAGGCTCGACCGAGTGTGTCGTGTTGGAACGAAACCTTGAGAAGCCGAGCCGTTCGGTTCGCCTCGAAGGATGTGGCGAAATCAATAACTTTCGCTTTCTCCGCGAAGGAAGCCCCAAAATGAACCGACTTTCGCGCGATGCGCGAGCCCAAAACTGGCGCGGACATTGCGACACTGGTGTCAGATTAAAAATTCACTAGGATCCGGTCGGATATGGCGACCGCGCGAGAGAAATAAATAGATGTCGCTGACTTATCACCCCAATACGATCACGCTCTTAACAGCGTGGGAGCGCATGACCCAAGCGCCGGATATCGCGCCGGACCTAAACGCGGCAAAAGCCAGCGATTATCCTGACTTACTCGACTGCTTATTCGTGATTCAACGCGCTGCCGAGGGGCGCTGGTTGTTCCGCAATGCCGGCGATCAGCTAAGCCAGCTGCTCGGCAGAGACTTAGGCGATCATGATTGTATGGATTTTTGGACCGGGCATGACAGAGCCATGGTACGATCATTGATCGACTCCGTGCGCGAAAGCCGAAAACCCGGCATCTTGCATGCGAGCGGTGAAACCCTGACCGGGAAACATGTCGGCGTAGAGCTGACATTTGCGCCATTGCCGATCACGCAATCACAAGGCAATAGACCACGTCTCCTGGGCTTGTATCAGCTGCTCCAGCCAAGGGTTGTTCTAAATGGCCGGCCGGTATGGCGTCACCGGGTCACAGCAATTTACCCGCCGTCTCCGGATCGACAAGCGACCCATTTGCGATTGGTGGCGAGCAATGATTAAGCGGCCTCTTTAGCGCGCGCGGCCAGCTCGGCTTTCACCCGTTCGGCCAATTGCTTCACCGTGAACGGCTTGGCCATAAACGCCACCTCTTGATCGCCATCCAGCTTATCTGCCACATCCCGTTCGGCATAACCCGACATGAACAGCACTTTGGCCGTCCCCAGCAGCGACTTGGCTTCTTTGATCAGCGTCGGTCCATCCATCCCCGGCATCACGACGTCTGAGACAATCAAATCGAAACCGCCGGCATTCTCTTTGAGGATTTCCAAAGCCTCTTCACCGTCGCAGGCTTCTTCGACATCGTAACCGCGCGACTTGAGCTGCGAGGCGGCGATCGACCGCACGCCATCTTCGTCTTCAACCAGAAGGATCCGCCCGCGACCGGAAATGTCCACCGGCGCCGCGACGGCGCGCACAGGCTCCGCTTCCAAGAGTTCTGCTGCCGGGATTTCGTCCGCTTTCAATGCCGGCAAATAGATTTGAAAAGTGGTGCCTTCGCCGACTTCACTGATCGGACAGATATAGCCCTCGGACTGTTTGATGATGCCATAAACCGTCGAAAGGCCAAGCCCGGTCCCCAGCCCTTTCGGCTTGGTGGTGAAAAATGGATTGAAAATATTCGCCAGGATATCCGGCGCAATGCCATGACCGGTATCGATCACCTCGATCAGGAGGTACTCGCCATCCTCGACATATCGGAAGCCATTATTGTGGGCATCTTTTTCAGTTGCGCGCGACGTTTTGATCGTCAGCTTGCCGCCATTTCCACCATCCATCAGCAAAGCGTCGCGGGCATTCGTAGCCAGGTTAATGATCGCTGTTTCAAGTTGGTTTCGGTCGGCTTTGATCATTGGCAAATCGCGCCCGTGCACGACGTTAAAGTCAATCCGCTCATCTAAGAGCTGACCGAGTAAAATCGCAAATTCCGAAATAAAGTCGCCCGGCTCAACAATCTCTCGCCGGAAGGTTTGCTGGCGCGCATATGCCAACAGCATTTTGACGAGGTCTTTGGCGCGCACCGAGAACTCATGAATTTTCTTGAGGTGGTCAAAGGAAGGGTCGCCAACCGGGTGCTTCGATAAAAGCTCATCATTGTTGAGCATGATGCCGGTCAGCACATTGTTAAAATCATGCGCGACACCGCCTGCAAGCTTGCCAATCGCCTGCATTTTCTCCCCTTGCGCCAAGCGCAATTCAAGCGCTTTTTGCTCGCTCATATCAATCACATAGGCGACGGCAGGCTGGCCGCGTCCATCCAGGGTGACAAACACATTCACATGCTTCTGATCTTCATCAGCAAGCTGTAAACCGACCGGTTTATCAATTGAGTCGAGCAAACTCTCACGCAGCTTATTTTCGCCTTCTTCGGCGACGAACAAATCGATGAATCGCGTGCCTGGTGACGCGGCGCCGCGCGCAAGCCCCATCAAAGCGCGATTGCTGTCGGTGATGATGGCACCTTCAAGCGACTGCCCCTCGAGGCGCGCCGCGCCAAACGGCGCATCATCGAACATCGGATCACCTTCCGGCCGCGGCGGGCGGCTTGCCGAGGCCGCTAACATACGGCTTTCGCCCTCAAGCATGTTTTGCGCATTGGCTAAGACCAGAGTGCGCCCCGTGGCATCCGCGCCTTTGCCGTTCCATGTCGTGATGGTTTGCACTGGAACCTCAACACCATCGCGGGAGCGCATCATGATGTCGGCCCGGCCTGGCACCCCGGACTTGCGGTCGCGGCGGAGCATTTTGACAAATTCAGGTCGCATAATATCGTCCAGGCGGACATTTTTTGCGCCTTCGGGAAAGCCGAGCAATTCGCGCAGCCAGGAATTGGCATAGGAGATGGTGCCATCTGGGCCCGTCGAGAAAAAGCCCATCGGGGCATCTTCCACATACAAAGCCCGCATGTCTGCAGCGCCGGTGACTTGCTCTGAACCATTGATCCGCCGGAGCCGCCAAATCGCGCGCTCGCCTCTTAATGGCGCCACCGATGCTTCATACTGCACCGGGAGCGCATCTGTGCCGAGGGTCATCGCTGGCAAGATCTCGCGCCGTGTCTCGCCCGCTTTTGCCGCTTTAGACAGGCGGAAAATTGGCGCGGCGAGCCCAGGTGCGGCGCTGAAGATGCGATCAACCGATACTGGACCAAGCGTGTCGGATTGCCCCAGCAGGGCCATTTGTGTGAGATCGGAATAGGCGCTATTGGCCGCCAATGGTGCACCGCCCTGATCGGAAATCAGGACCGCTTCATCGAGCGCCTCTATCCAAGAAAAACGCGGCGTTGCAGGTTGGACCGCATCGGCCATTGCCCCGCGCTCCGGAAACAGACCCATGCGGCGACCGGCACCGCGCAAGATCCAAAGTAAGAAAACCATCCCGCCCGCGGCCATTGATATGAGAAGGATGATCCCCGTGGGTCCGCCAGCCGTCGGCCATGCCAGTGTCGCACTTGCCGCGCCAACCGCCATTAACAGGCACGACCAGAAGCCCATTTGCAGCCAATCCAACCGGCTCATTTGGTCGATCGTTTTTGGGGATTGGTTGTCTGGCGTTTCGCCTGCCATAACGCATACTCCGACCCGGACACACAAACGTCCGATGATTCGCACCCATGTATAGCAGGACTTTGCAAGATGACGCACCGCACTGCTCTAAATTATCCTTTTGCACTCGAATTGGTTAATCAAACGAGAAAGCTGGTTAATCAGTGTGATCGAATTATACAGTGTTTATTACAGATTACGAAAGGGTCATCATGCGTTACCCGTGCGCTGCACTTGCCTTTGCAAGCGCGCTCTGCCTTGTCGCCTGTGGCGCGGAGAGCACACAATCGCCCTCGACCAATACTGCCATGGTCGCGCGTGCTGACATTCAAGTCGAGACCGAGCGCCTAAACGCTTGGTTCGAAACCAAATATAACGAGTCCGTCGCCCGCAGTCCGATGCGCGCCACTTTTTTAGGCAGCCGCGAAAATTACGATAAATGGGACGATGTATCGCCGACCGCCAAGGATGCTGAACTGGCGCTCAGACGGGCCGAAATCGAGGAGATGCGCACGCAGTTCGATCCGGCCATGCTGACCACGCAAGGGCGTTTATCGTTTCGCTTGGCAGAGTACCAACTCGAACGCGCCGAACGGGCCGACCCCTGGCGCGAACATATTTACACGTTTAGCCAAATGCGCGGCGCCCACGCCTATATCGCTGCATTCCTGATCGGGCAGCACAAAGTTGTCCGAAAATCAGATGCCGAAGCGTATGTGGCGCGATTGCGCGGCATTGAGACGTATCTCGGCCAACATCTGCAAAACGCACAAAGCGCGGCCGCGCGCGGCATCCGCCCGCCTTTATTCGTCTATGATTTCGTGATCGGCGGCGCGGAAAATGTGGTGGAAGGCTATCCGTTTGGTGACGCAACACCAGAGCAACCCTCTCCGCTTTACGAAGACTTTTCGGGCAAAGTCGATGCCCTTACGCGCAATGGCGAAATTACCACCGATGAGGCAGAAACACTCAAACGCGAGGCGCGCAGCGCGCTCTTGAGCCACGTCTATCCCATCTATGCCGAACTGATCGAATGGGTGAGCGCGGACCGAGCCAACGCGGGCCTTGATGATGGCGCGTGGAAACACCCGGATGGTGAGGCGTTTTATCGTGATCGGCTGTGGCAGATGACGACCACAGATATGACGGCGGATGAAAT
>JBCCXW010000007.1:0-41845 GCA_039191105.1 Pseudomonadota bacterium | reverse complement strand
TTTGGAAAGAAGCTTCGTGTGAGGGGCCTCGAAGAGTGCATTTCGGGATTGCCAACGGCGGCGCTTGCTGACGAGATCCTGACGCCCGGACCAGGACAAATCAAAGCATTACTGGTTCTGGGCGGAAACCCGATGTTGGCCTGGCCAGATCAAATTAAAACCTATGATGCGATGCAAGCCCTCGAGTTGCTTGTGTGTTTTGATCCCCGTTTATCGAAAACCGGTCAATTGGCCGACTATGTGATTGCGCCGAAAATTCACTACGAGACGTATGGCACCACCGCGCTAAACGAGTTCATCGGTAATTTTGGCGGCGGCTGGGGCTATGAGGAACCCTATGCGCAAGTGAGCGATCCGATATTGCAACCGCCCGAAGGCTCCGATCTGTGCGAAGAGTTCGAGTTTTTTCATGCCATGGCCGGGGCGATGAATCTGGATCTCTCTGTCAAGACCAAGGCGATTATCGACCCAGAAAAAGCCGAACAGCATCGAACCATCTTTCCTGCGGGCGGCCCGCAACCCGACCCACTTGAGGCTTGGGACGCGACATTGAATGGCTCCCCCGTATCGTATCGAGAGATCCGCAATGATCCGGAAGCTTTTGAGGGAAAAGTGCTTGGTCGACAGGCCGAAATCGTGGCTCCGAAACCGGCGGATTGGTCATCAAAATTGAACATTGGCCACCCGGCCATGCTGGAAGAGCTGAGCCAGGTGGCAAAGCGGCTCGGGTCTGATTCGTACAAGACGGAATTCCCTTACCGCCTGATTTCTCGTCGGCTTAAAGAGGTCTATAATTCGAGCTGGCATGAATCGAAACCGCAAAGAAAGCGGATGCCGCATCACCCCGCTTTTATGCATCCCGACGACATGTCAGATATTGGCATAGAGGCGGGTGACATTGTCAAAATCGAGTCGGCGCGCGCGGCCATCACTTGTGTTGCGGTTGAGGCAGCGGATGTGAGGCGCGGCTGCTTGTCTGTTCCGCATGCTTGGGGGGTGAATCCAGATGAAGATGAAGACCCCCTCGGCGCCGGCGGAAATACCGGGCGTTTGTCCTTCAATGATCGCGATTTCGATAAACGCAGTGGCATTCCGATCATGAGCGCAATCCCGGTGAAAATTGAACGTGCCAGTCTCAACTAAAGCAGGTTTGACGAGCATCCATCCCATCTGGACATAAACGTCTCAGTGCGGATGGCGGAAAGAGCGAAATATAAATGAAGCAGACAATCAGAAAGAACTGGGATGAAAGCAGCATCCCAGACCAGACCGGAAAAACAATTCTCGTCACCGGAGCCAATATTGGTCTCGGCTATGAGACAGCGCGCATGCTGGCAGCCAAAGGTGCGCGTGTCCTCATGGCCTGTCGGAACCAGGCGCGCGGAACCGAAGCCCTGAATGCCATTCGAACGATGCACCGTGACGCCAGGCTAGATTTATATCCATTGGATTTGGCCGATCTGGACAGCGTCGCAAAGCTTCCCACCGCATTGCGCGAGAGTGGAATTTCGAGACTAGACGTGCTCGTCAACAATGCGGGCATTATGATGCCGCCGAAACGCCAGACCACCAAGCAAGGCTTTGAGGCGCAGTTTGGCATCAACCATTTGGGTCATTTTGCTTTGACCCGCAGCCTCTTTGACATGCTGTCACCTCATGCAAGGATCGTGAATGTTGCATCAGGCGCAGACCGCGTCTGCGGCATGAACTTCCACGATCTGCAATGGGAAACCGACTACAATCCTCAAAAGGCATATGGCCAATCCAAGACGGCGAACCTCTTATTTACGCACGAGCTAACACGGCGTCTTGCGATGGCTGGAAGCGCCATAAAAGCCGTCGCGGCGCATCCGGGCATGGCTGATACTAATCTTTCGACCGGAAGCACGTTCAGCAAGTGGGTCTGGTTACTGAAAGTTATGAAAATTATGCGCGTTGGCCCACAACTTCAAACGGCTGAAATGGGCGCGCTACCACAAACCTATGCTGCGACAGACGAGATTGAACCTGGTGGATATTATGGTCCTGAGAAAATGTACCATGGGTATCCAATTCGCGCTGATCATCATCGGGCGGAGCATTCAACGAACCCAGAATATGCTGTTCGTCTTTGGGAGGTCAGCGAAGAATTGACCGACGGGGTGTTTTCTATTTGAGCAGCCGTCGCACAAATAACGGATTTAGACGCTACTCTAATCGTATTTTTCGTCACCGTTAGAGCGCTTCGTCATCGTCAGTGTAAGCCGCGCGGCGAAAAACCCCGAAACGAACAAGGCAGGAATGATCGTTATCGTAATCGCTAGAAGTAGGTTGCCGCCAAAAACCATGTCTGAGAGAACACCAGCAACCAAGGGCCCAAGCGCCGAAAAGATGGAAACGAGGAAGCTCCAGATCGCAAAGCTGCGAGCGCGAAGCGGCGATGGCACAAGATCTTGCAACATGGTTGGCACCAAAGCATTGGCGGTCGCCGTGAGAAACATAAACACGCCGACCGCAATAAATGCATGATCGAGGCGCGAGAACACGAGCATCGAGATCGACGCCGGAATCGCGACCATGGCGGCAAGCCCCATGATGGCCGGTCGAGATGCGTACCCCAAAAACCGCCCGAACAAGCGATCCAACACGCCCGCAGCCGGAATGCTTCCCGCGCTCACAATGAGCAAGATCACGCCCATGGATTGGCCTATGGTTTTGGGATCGGTGTCGAAGCGGCGTTCCATTGCCAAAGCGACCATTTGGTTGAGGGCCTGCACGGCAATCAGCATGAACCCTGCCACGCCTAAGAATTGGACCATCAGCTTCCAGCGGTGACGCAAGAAAGACGTCAGAGAGTCTGAAACAGAGGTGTCGACCAGACCTCGATATCTCGGCGGATCGAGTGTCAACAAGCCAAGCAGCAATAGCGGAAGACCTGAAATCGAGATCAGTAAAAACCCTTTTCGCCAGGCCTCCATGGCGAAAGGAAAAACGCGTTCACCTGCCGCGATAATATCCCCTCCGAAATAGAAACCACCACTCGCCCCGGCGGCCATCAGTGCGGCAAACCCAAGATTGGCTAAGACGCGATCGCGCTCCGGCGCGAGGTCGGGGATCATGGAGTAAACCAATGGGATCATTGCAAACTCGAGAATACCAGCAGACGACCGCCCAAGAAAAAACAAGCCAAAATTGGGCGCGAGCGCGCTCAGGATCATCATTGTGGTAGACGCTACAATGAGACACAGCAGAATGTATTTTCGAGAAAATTTGTCGACGAGCCGCGAGAGCGGTATTGCCATAAGGCTGCCGACAAAGAACCCGGCAAGGCCTTGAACGGCGCCAAGCGCGGCATCGCTGACCCCAAAAGATGTCTGTATCGAAGACAGCGAGAGGCTTTGTATTCCCTGATCGCTAAGCTGTGCGCCGGCACATATTCCCAGAACCACAATCGTGAACAATGCCCGCGCCGTCCATGCTTCCGGCGCATGCGCATCTGGGTTCGCGCCCCGAGGTGCCGTCATGGCGTCTTTAAGGCTGGTGAGGTCATTTACATCCAATACCCAAAGGCCGTGTTTGGGGGCGCTAAAACTTGTATTGGATCGTTCCAATCACCTGGCGCGGCGCTCCAAAATTACAGCCGGTCGCGCTTGCACAGCGAGCACCATAGCGTTCATCGGCGAGGTTGGAGGCGTTGAGCGTGAACCGCCACTTTGGCAGATCGTAGCTGAGAATTGCGTCGAATAGGACCGGATCTTCGCCATCAAAAACAATCGGATTAAAGGGACCGGGAAGGCTGCCCGCACTCTCGCTGACATAACGCACCCCAAGGCCGTATCCCACGCCTGCAAAGGCACCCGTCTGAATGTTGTAGTTTCCAAACAGAGCGATCTTGTGTTCCGGAGTCACGGGCAGCGGCTCACCCACCTCAAGTGGGTTGTTTTCGTTCTCGGTCACTTCGCTGTCGGTATAGCTGTAAGCAGCGTTGAATGAGATACGGTCATCGATCCGCGTGACGAGTTCAAGCTCAAGCCCTTGAACCTCAACTTCGCCAGACTGAGTGCCAAAGACGGGCGTCGTTCCCGCACCGAAAGATACGACATCAGACTGCGTAATTTGGAACAGCGACGCACTGGCAAACAGGTCGATGGTGTCCGACAGAGTGCGGCCATCATATTTGATACCAACTTCCCACTGTTCGCCTTCGCTGGGGTCAAATTCATTTCCGGTGGCAGCATCCGTTCCAAGCAATGGCTCGAACGAAGTCGAATAGCTGGCATAAGGTGAAAACCCGCTATCGGTGACATAGTTGACACCAATGCGATAGGTGAACGCGTCTTGATCTGCGCTGGTTGAGGAGAGTGCATTCTCGATCTCGACCCAATCCTGGCGCAGGCCGATTGTGACATAGACTTGTCCCAGCTCGATTTGATCTTGCGCATACAATCCGGTCTGCTCCAATACTTGATCGTTAAATGCGGTCGGATAAGGGTCTTCGGGTTGCGGGACAGGTGTGAAAACGGGATTGAACAGATCAATCGGTTGCGGATCGAAGAAAAAGCCGAAATCGGCGATATTGTCGACGTCACGATAATCTAACCCGACAATGACCTTGTGCTGTACACCACCAAAATCGAATGTTCCGTCCAGCCGCGTATCGGCTGACAAAGCGGTGACATCTTCAGCGTAGGTAAAATTGAAACGGTTCAGCGTGTTGAAAAAGCTCGGCAAGGATGGATCGGTCGTGTTCGCGAAACCTCCACCGGCATAGACATTTTGCGGGGTGCGTTCCTGGTAATCGGCGTATCGAATATTGGTCACGAAACGCAGCGTATCATTGAAATCGTGCGTGAGTTCTGCACCAATTGCATATTGATCTCGCTCAAAAAAGTTACCCGGATCGCCAATGTTGACATTGGTCGGGATCTCCCCGTTTGGATTTGGAAGCAAAATTCCTTCGACAGGCAGGAAGCCATTAAACTCGCCGTTGACTTCATCAGTTTGATAAATCGCATCGAGATTGAGCACAGTGTCCGTGCTCAGATCGAATTTGACGGCTGGCGCGAGGAGCAATCGCTGTGCATCTACGAAATCGCGATAGGATTCCTGATCACGATAAAGCGCGGTGATCCGCCCCGACACGCCATCCGTTAGTCGGTTCGTGACCGTCCCCGCCGCTTCATAGAAATTATCGGTCCCGACGCGCGCCCGCAACTCGCCACGTAAATCGTCGCTGACCCGTCGCGTCGTCTGATTGTAGATCCCGCCGGGTGGCGTATTGCCATACAGGCTAGATGAGGGCCCTTTTAATATCTCGACCGATTCAAACGCGTACAGATCAATGCCAGTGGCGGCGATCGTCGTTGAAGACGGCGCGACGACGCCGTTAATATACTGCTTCGGCACGAAGCCGCGCGATGTCAAAAAGTCGAAGCGCAGATCTGGACCATAGTTCTCACTGGCAATTCCGGCTGTGTACCGAGTCGCTTGTTGTAGATCTATGAAGCCCAGCAAATCGATTTGGTCGCGCGTGATCACCGAGACCGATTGCGGCGTTTGAATAAGCGGAATATTGGTTTTGTTCGCTGTAATGTTCTCTTCCGGAACGTACGCTTCGGCACGTACGATGATCGAGTCGAGCACGCGAACCGTTTCAACTGTATCAGCTTTGGCGCGATCGTCATCTTGGGCTAATGCGCCACCCGCGAACAGCGCGGTTGAAGTCCCCAAAAGGACCGCTTTGTTGAACTTGGATAAGAAAGTCATCTGAGCAAACCCCTTAATATGCTTGCGGAAATAGGATGAAGCCGACCAAGCTCTCCTGTTGACCTTTGGTCTGTTTTTCTCACATACGCGCCCAGTGCATCCGCCTAAAAAACGGTTTGCTCCTGCTGAGTATGATTTGCAAATAATTATCAATCGCAATATACGGGATCAGTAAGCCGGATGGCAATCTCTCCAATGGGCCAATGTTTTTCTGCTTTGGGCCAAGCGGGGCGATCTTGGCAATCACGGGATGACAGGCATGCCGATCTGATGTTTTTTGCGAGCATAAAGACGTCGAGGCTCTGACATTCCTGCGCAATATGGTGTCTCAAAAAAAGCGATCAGACTCATTGGCCGACGCGTTACCACCACCGCCCATCCACCGCAAAACGCCGAGAACCATCGAAAAGTTCGGCCTCAAACGACATGATGAGTATGCCTGGATGAAGCCGCGAGACTGGCACGCCGTTCTGGAAAATCCCGAAACACTTGAGTCTGACATCAGACGCGTGATCAACCGGGAAAATGCCTATACCAAAGACGTGTTGTCTGCTTCTGAAGACCTCATAATCGAATTACGGCAACACCTTCTTTCGATCGCATCAAAATCGACTCCTGAGACGGAGGTGGCGGTCGGTGAGTACACATACTTTCAGCGCTTGAGCGTAGACGGCGAGCGTGTCATTGGGCGCCGTCAAACGGGCAGCGGCGCAGAAGAGATTCTTCTGGATATGGCAAGCGAGCGTCAGTGGAACCCGGCAGCAAAACTGAGTTGGGGGGGACCGAAATATAATTTCGAGCGAACGCGCCTGGGTTGGGCGGTCGACACGACGGGATCAGGCCTATTTTCTGTCAATGTACGCGACGTGGACAGCGGCCGACTGATTGTTGACGATATACACGATGGACATGGTGAATTTGCATTTGATCGATCCGGACAATTTCTGTTTTGGGTCGGCCGCGATGATCGTGGGCGTGCTAACAGTGTCTGGCGAAGAGACATCCGCGATGGAACCGACGTCAAATGCTTTGAGACGGACAACACATCCTATTTCATCGACCTGCAATCTTCTCGATCTGGCGCGTTCGTTTTTATTCGCCGCCTGAATGGCGATCAGTCCGAGACCTTGTTCATTCCGTGTGCTGACCCAAGGCGCGCGCCCACCATGATTGAACCCATGTCCAATCTCCATGATTACGACGTCGAACATTGGCGCGAACAATTCATCATCCGAACGAATGCCGAAGGGGCGGAAGATTTCAGCCTCGTTGCAACGCCGGTCGCGACGCCAGGTCGGGCGCACTGGCGATCTTTCTGTTCGCATGTCGCCGGTCGGCCAATCACGCGGGTCACCCCGTTCAAGCAAGCATTGGTTCGAACGGAATGGCGCGATGCAAAACCGCATCTGGTCATCATGGCGCCAGACCAGCCTGACCGGGATGTCCACTTCGAGGATGCTGCATATTCGCTCGATATTCTAAGCGATCAGAACTTCGAAGCCGAGACGATCGCGTTTCGTTTCAGTTCTCCCATTCGACCACCGGTTATCATGACTGCTCCTTTGGTCGTCGATTCTGCCCCGCAGCCGCTGGAGGTTCCTCAGTCTGATAGGTTTGATTCAGCGCGCTACAATCTACGGCGTTTGAACATTCATGCCTCAGACGGGGCCGAGATCCCGGTGACACTGTTGCACAAGCGTTCAAACGCACCCAATCCCGATCAACCCTTATACTTGTCTGCGTATGGCGCCTATGGCGAGATGATGGAAGCGAGCTTTCGACCTGAAGCCATCGCGCTCGCCGATCGCGGCTGGACCTGTGGAATAGCACATGTGCGCGGCGGCGGTGAACGCGGCGCCGATTGGTGGCGTCCAACGCTTAAGCACGGCAAGTCGCTAACCTTCTCTGATTTTGTTGAATGCACGGAAGGTCTAATCTCTACGAATTTGGCTGGAGCAAAGAATATCGTCGCGCACGGAACGTCCGCCGGCGGAATGCTCATGGGGTCTGTTTTCGCAACGCACCCGCAGCTCTGGGCCGGCATCATCGCGCAAGTGCCGTTTGTCGATATACTTAACACTCTGGATGACTGGCAAAATCATCCTTTGGGCAGCACGCCATTCGCCATCTGGGGTGATCCACGTGTTGAAGAAGAATACCGGGCAATGGCCAGTTATTCCCCATACGAGGCGTTAAAACCCGCTCACTTTCCAATGTTCCTTGCCACTGGCGGGGTGAAGGATGATCGGGTTGCATTTTGGGAGCCGTTGAAGTTTTCGGCCAAGGCCCGCGACCTAAATCTCGGCGAAGCGCCAATCCTAACCCATATCGATCTCAATGCGGGCCACTTGGGCGATCCATCGCCGGAGGGGCAATTGCGGCAATCGGCTATGTTTTTGGCGTTTGCAATACAGGCCGTCCGTCATCAGCGTGAATGTGTATGAATTGACGAAGGCCCGCCGATCATGTCCTCTGAAGCTCGGAGTTTAAGCGTGATAAAAAGATCCAGAGATCTCGACTATTCAAGAGGTCCGGTCGTCGGACTCTCAGATGAGTATGTGGATGGATTCGAAGATCCGAAGCATGCACATGATCGCATACAATTGCTGTATGCTTGCACCGGCGTTATGTCGGTTATCGCGGATAACACAGCGATCGTGCTTCCGCCTCAACGCGCCCTTTGGATACCCGCCGGCGTCGAGCACTCTGTATCGTGTCGCGGCCCTGTCTCGCTTCGGACCCTCTACATTGAACCTTATGCCGCTCCGCGAGACCCGATTTGTCATGTCGTCGAGGTCAGCCCATTTTTGCGCGCCCTGATCCTTGAGATATCGCAGCTCGATCCAACCCACGGTTTGAAAAATCGCGATCGCGCCGTGATCGATCTCATCCTAATGGAACTCTCCACAGCGCCGAAAATCCCGCATATGGCCCCTCTACCAGACGATCCAAAACTGCTCCGTGTTTGCGACCTGATCGTCAAAGTTCCCGCCGATCGTCGCTCGCTGGATGAGTTGGCTCAGATCGCAGGGATGAGCCGCCGCAGTTTCACAAGGCGTTTCAAGCAGGAAACCGGAATGAGCCTCAGTATATGGCGCCAACAAATTCGCCTCCAAGAAGCGCTTTCAATGCTTCTGACAGGCACGCCTGTTAATGTTGCCGCCAGAAATGTGGGATATGAAAGCACCAGCGCATTCACGGAAATCTTTTATCGCACATTTGGCGTATCACCTGGGCGTTACGCGAATTGATCGCGCACCGTTTGATTCGGTGGATCAGATGAAGGCTGAGGAAGCCGCGGCAGGGGCCTTATCGAGATGCCACTGCCATTGTGGGTGCCAGCGCATGTATAAGGCTCGCTTTGTCCGGATCTTAGCCGCGAAGATCGGACGAAAGCGATCGACCCACAGCCTCGCGCTCTCATGGTGGACATCGATCCCGCACTCATGGAGAAGGTCTTCGACATTGCGCAGCGAAAGCGGAAACCGGACATACATCATCACCGCGAGTTGGATGATCTCAGGCGATGTGTTGAAGTAGCGAAAGGGGAATTTGGTCATGTTCCCAAGCTAGAGTAGGGCGGTTGAGGCTCACTTTCTGCTGATAATCCCCGCCCATCGACTCAGCTAATGGCGCTCAAGCATTTTGTTGCGACGGGCGATCGCCCGTTCGAAGCGCGCTTCTGAAGCTTCAAGGTTTTTCTTCGGGTCTTTGTAAAATGCTGTCATTTTCATAATCGACAGCAGCAACCAGTTCAAAACGCGTCCGCCGAGCTTCATCGGTCGATCAAAATCGAACAGTAAGATCACTCTTTCTTGGTCGGTCTCATTCCAAACTTCATGTTCATAAGTGTCATCGAAAACGAAGAGATCGCCAGGTCTCCAAACCATGACTCTATCGTCAATCCGAATTCGACATTTGTCCGCTTCATCAGGCACGATGAGACCGATATGCGCCCGCAGGATGCCTTTCGTGACACCTTTGTGAGCCGGGATGTGATAGCCGGGTGATAAGATTGAAAACATAGCGGTTTGTAAATCTGGCACAGCGCCCAGCAACTCCGCTGTGCGAGGCGTCAATTTGGTATTGATCTGAAGGCGTTTGCCAAAGCCGTAAAGGATAAACGTTCGCCAATTGCGGCCCTTTGCGAGGCGATACTGGTCCGGAGAAATGTCTTGAAAGCCAGGGATATCATCGCGATAGGCCAAGACGTCCTGTGCTTCTTTGAGGATCGTCGGCCATTCATTCTGGATCGCCTCGAGATGCTGAAAATACGAATTGGGGATGATCGGCGTGTCTGGCACTTTTGACTGTCGGGACTGATAGCCTGCGACCCAGCGCATCAGTTTCTTGCCATACTTTTTGATAAAGGCGCGGCGCGGCTTTGTAAGTGTGGCGGGCTTTTGGAGGCTCTCGGTGGGCGCCATTGTCAGCTCTCTTATGCTCTTGCACGGTCGACGATATACTCGCGCGCCAGCGATAACGCGTCCACCGTTTTCGTCATTTAGATTTGAAAGGTCATAAACGTACCATGTCGGAAAGTGAATTCGCTGATGATTCGGTAGACTTCACTCGATAAATCACAATGAGGCTAGACATGTTTACGCGAAACTGCGGCGGCATTCAGTGGATACCATAGGCGGGTACGTTTGCGCCATAATTTCAGAACCTTTTGAGTTGGATAGCTGCGCAGGCCGGCCCCGTTGAGAGCGAAGATTTTAAGAAGATCGTCGAGACTGCCGTGTTCAATGTCGCTTGTACCCTCCATCACGTGAGCCTTCTATAAAGGCGTCGCTAGCAAAGCGTTCCGGGTTCAAATAGAGCGCTATTCACCGGGTCTTGTCGGTGATCCCGACCGTCGCCGTTAGGCTCACGTCAAGCCTGCGCTGATGAGAATGACCATCACGATTAGTGATGGCGAGCGTCCCGGTTCTTATCACCCGCGCCATTATCGCATTCCGCCGCTGCACCTAAACCGCTCCGTTTACACACGAGTTTTGTGTCAAAAACAGTTGGGATTCCCAATCGGAAAGCGCAAAGAACCGCTTCACAATTAATCATGGCACTGATGAAAAAGTTGTTTTTCGCGAAAAAAATGTGACATGAACCTGAACAGGCGTAAATCTGCATCGAATAATCAGTCTGTGGGATGGCTGCTGGCGACAAGGGCTGATCATGCAAGTAAGAACTCCAAACGCGAACAGCATTGAGTTTAATTGCGGTGGGTTTGAAACTCTGAGCGAGGCATTGGATTATGCCGCAAAAGGCCAAACGGGCCTAAATTTTTATTCCGTTCGTGGCGAGCTTCAACATGTGCTCACCTATGCGAGACTTCGTGAACGCGCCATGAATATGGCCGCGCGGCTGACCATTGAGACAAAGCCCGGTGAATTGATCGGCCTCATCGCTGAGACCAGTCCTGATTTCGCGGTGATGTTTTTTGCCTGCCAGTACGCAGGAGTCTTGCCCGTGCCGATTTCTATGCCCGTCACCCTTGGCAGCAATGAGTTTTACAAAGATCAACTCAAACGCATTTGCGAAACGGCTGGTCTGCACTGCTTAATGGCGCCAAATTCGATATTAAGCTTGGCCCAAGATGCGCTGGCGCACACCCCGATCCAAGTTGGCAACCTGGACGGGACCGATTTGCCATTTGACGTCGCTGGCCTGCGACCGTTTGCCCCCGCGGATATGTGCTATATCCAATTCTCATCTGGAAGCACAAGCTCCCCAAAAGGCATTGTCGGCAGCCAAAAGAGCGTGACAACGAATTGCCGAGCGATCCAACTTGGACTGGAAGCGGGCGCCGGGGATCGCATCTCGTCATGGTTGCCTCTTTATCATGATATGGGGCTGATCGGACAGTTCTTAGCGCCCATGATGGCGCAACTATCGGTCGACTATATCGACCCTCACTCATTTGCCCGCCGACCGTCGACTTGGTTGAAATTGATCAGTGAGAACAAAGCCACACATTCATATAGTCCCAGCTTTGGATATGAAATTTGTGCAAAACGCTGGCGTGGCGGCGATCTCGATCTTTCAAGCTGGCGCGTCGCCGGCATTGGCGGCGATATGGTGCGTGAAGAAGCGCTGAAGAAGTTTTCCGACGTCTTTGCCGGATATGGGTTCCGCGAAACGGCCTTTGTGCCGAGCTATGGCCTTGCGGAAGCCACCGTTGCGGTCTCTTTCAGTCCTTTAAATACTGGGTTTCAAGTCGATGTGATCAATTCGGACATTATGCGATCTCATCAACGCGCTGTGCCAGCCAGCGCCGATACAGAAGACCGCAATAAACGCGCTTTGATCGCCTGTGGGCAAGCCATCTCGGGACATGAGATGAAAATCTGCGATGATGATGGCCATGAAGTCAGGGACCGCGTCGTTGGTCGCATCATGTTCCGCGGAGACAGTGTCTCCCCAGGGATTTTGGATCGAAACATGGGCATTGTCCCGTTAACCGATGAAGATGGTTGGCTCGATACAGGCGATCTTGGCTATTTGCTCAATGGACAGGTCATAATCACCGGACGTCACAAGGATCTGATCCTCTGGAACGGGCGCAATATCTGGCCGCAAGACATCGAATGGACAGCAGAAAAAGCGGGCGGGCGGCACATCCCCAAATCCGCGGCGTTTAAATTATCCGACGATGATGGCAATGGACATATCTACCTTCTCGCAGAATGTCGCGCCCGCCACCCTGAACAGCGTGAAGCGATACTTTCTAAAGTGACCGCAAATGTCAGACAAACTGTCGGCGCACCGATCGAAGTGATTCTGGTTCCGACCCGCAGTTTGATTATGACATCCTCTGGCAAACTTAGCCGTATGCGGACGCGCCAGAAGTTTATCGCTGGGGAGATCGCGGTTGAACCTGTCATCCCTGCTTTGATGGAATGACAGAACCAAATATTGCTCCGGGCAGGAATGTGATTGCGGTTACAGGCGCGACGGGGTTTATCGGCGCTCACTTATTGTCCCGTTTGGACGATCGAAAGCAAGCCACGCGGGTGCTCATTCGGGACAGGAAAAATCGCACTATAAGCGTTCCAGGCTCGACCGAAGTGGTACGCGGTTCGTTGCACGATCCGAACGCTATTTTGACGCTGCTTGATGGCGCTCGGACGTGCGTGCATCTAGCCGGTGCGACGACGGCGATAGAGGCATCAGGCTTCCATACGGCCAATGTCGTTGGGACGTATAACATGGCCGCATGTGCCCTGAAGGCGGGTGTCGCGCATTTCATTCATGTGTCATCGCAGGCGGCGCGCGCCCCTGACATCTCAGACTATGCCGCGTCCAAAGCGGTGAGCGAGGCCGCGCTTCATGCGTTCAAAGCGCATATGCGCATTACGATTATTCGTCCGCCTGCGGTGATCGGCAGGGGCGATCCCATGCTTCAACCGATGTTTGACCTTATTCGGTTCGGCTGGCTCCCCGCCCCAGCTGAGCCGAAAGATATGCGACGTTGTTTTGCGGTGATATCAGTCGACGACCTGGTTTCGCAAATCATCGATTCGATCGATTCCGTCGGACCCACTGGCGACCGCCTCGAGCCATGCTCTATTGCCTCGACCCACTGGACTGAAATTGCGTCTACAGCGAGCCAAATCTTGAAGCGCAATGTGCGCATTATTCGGATTTGGCCATCGCTGATGAACGGGCTGGGCATTTGTGCGGACGTCTTGGCTAAAATGACGCGCCGGCCCTTTTCCGTCTCTCAGAACAAAGTGCGAGAATTGCTGGCTGTAGATTGGAGCTATGATCAACCGGTGCGAGATGCCATGGACTTAAAAGAGATTTTTACGGCATGTCTGGGTGATGACCGGCCCAAATCGCCGATCCGTTCGGGGAAGTGAAGTGACTGAGAAATCAGAGATTTTTGATACGATTTGCAAACTGCTTGCAGAATATACGCGCGATTCAAAACAAATCACCGAAAATACCAGGATTGTTGCGGATTTGGAGATCGACTCGGTGAACGTTTTCGACCTAATTATGGAGGTTGAGGACGCTTATGATATTAACATTTCAATGGAATTGATTTCGACCACGCATACTGTGGGAGAGCTCGTAAACGTTGTGGAAGGCCTGATCGGTGCTCACTAAGACCAAACATAACAAGCCTTTATTCGACAAATTTGCGGCGATGACGAAGCGTCACGAAATAGCAAAGTCGCTTGGGCAAAGCCCGATTGGTGTCCCATTTGACAAGATTCTGTCACCAACACGGGCGCAGTTTCAGGGCCGCGAAATTACCTTGGTGGGAACCAATAACTATCTCGGCCTGACCTTCAATGAACAGGTTTGCCAGGCGATGATTGAGTCAATTGAAGCAATGGGCTCCGCTACGACAGGCAGTCGACAAGCGAATGGCACCTATGGCGTCCATAAGAAACTGGAACATGACTTCCAGACCTTTTTCGAAATGCAAAGTGCGATTGTCTTCACGACCGGGTACCAAACGAATTTGGGCGTGATTAGCGCGCTCGCTGGCGGTGGTGATCACATTTTGATTGATGCAGACAGTCATGCCTGCATTTACGATGCGTGCCGCCTTACCGATGCCGCGACCCATCGGTTTCGTCACAATGATCCAGATAACCTGGACAAACGCCTGAAGCGTCTGCCTGAGGCAGGGGGGCGCCTGGTTGTGGTTGAGGGCATGTATTCTATGTTCGGCGATGTCGCACCGCTCGCCGAAATGGTCGAAATTGCCCATGCCAACAATGCGATGATTTTCGTGGACGAAGCTCATTCCATTGGCTGTTTTGGTGCGCAAGGCCGAGGAGTCGCGGAGGCACAGGGTGTCCTACACGATGTCGACTTCATCTCAGGAACCTTCTCAAAAAGCCTCGCATCAATTGGCGGGTTTTGTGTATCCAAACATCCTGAGTTTGAGAGTGTTCGGCTGACCAGCCGGGCCTATATGTTCACCGCGTCTGGGGCACCCGCCAATATCGCCGCGGCGCACGCAGCGCTTCAACAACTCCAAGGAATGCCGCAATTGCGGGAGTCTTTGTGGACGATGTCAAACCGGTTGCATGATGGCTTGTCGAGCATGGGTTTCGATCTCTGCGCGCCGGTCGCTCCAGTCATCGCCGTTCGTCGCTCGGACGAGGCCACAGCAGTAATGGAGTGGAACCGCCTCTTCGAGCAAGGCGTATATGTCAATCTTGCCGTGCCACCCGCAACCCCAGGCGGCACAAGTCTGCTTCGCTTAAGTGTGAGCGCGTTACATACGGAACAAGAGATTGACCAAGTGCTAGAGGCCTTCTCGCGGCTCTCTTAGCCTATCTGAATGCCCCCTTGCGGAGCAAACGCCACGCCAAGACCGGGGCATGCAGCAAGGGGTATTTTCGGGCATGGTCGCTAATTTCAATCTCCGCGCCGCTATGCGATTTGATCTTCTCCAAGACATAATCGAGGCCAGCTTCGAACGTGAAAAACGCTTTTAGTACGCGAAACGCTCCTATGGGCTTGCCGATGATGCGGCGCCCGAACCAACTTAGACGACTAAGACTGCGGCGAACGCGTCCTGCATCCGGTAGGTGAACGGACGTCTCCGTGTTGCCCGAGGGAAAAACCGCAATGGAAAGCTGTGCGTAGCGCTCGGCATTTTTGGTGACGATATGCTGAGCGCGACGGGTCGCGTCTTCTGGGCGAAGCTCCGTTTTGTAACTCTCCATCAGCCCGCGTTCCCAGATCGCCGTCCGGTCGATCTCTCCTTTTAGCAGCGGCGCAGTCTCGGTAAGAAAATGATGGGTCGCATGCGCTAGCGTATCGAGTAAGTCATCGCGAAGCGACGTATTCTCGCAAATTAGAATTGTCGGTTGTGCGAACCGGGCCCAGAGCATCGACTCAAACGCCCCACCACGTGCGCGCCGACGAAACGCTGACAAGCTGATAATGGAGTATTTGCTGCGCAGTCGCTCACCGTCAGGGCCCTGCGCTTCGCAATAATGCACACTGGGGGGCGCGAGAAAGGAGCCGAGCTGTTTGAGCCCCATTCCATGAACGTCGCGATACGACTCCACCAGCACGTAAAAGTCGAGCATCTTTCCCGCGGCTTCGCCGGCGCGAAGACTAGACCCGTAAAACAGCAAGGCTTTCTCAATGCCCGCATGTTTGCGACGGATTTCTTCGACAAGGGCTTCGGCGCGCGTTCCAAACGGGCGCTGCTCACCCTCAATGATTTGCCGTATTCGCGTCAATTGTTGCTTGCAGGTCATCGGATGAATTCCAAATCTGGCGAGACCGACACTTTGAAGGTTTGGTCGTTTGGCATGGGCAATTCTTCACCATCCAATAAGACGGGGCCATCGGTGCGAAACACTATTTTTGAGCACCCTTCGCTCGTTAAGCCATGTTGCTGAAGCGAGCTTGGCGCGGCGTTCAGGACAGCTTTTGCGATCGCGAGGCGCAATCGGTGAATGGGCCAAGCGGCGTGCGTGAAGCCGATCGCCTCGTCTCCGCGGGCCCAGAACGGACGAATGCCGAGGCTCAACGTCTCAAATGTCGAGAATAAAGAAAACGCTGTTTCGGTTGTCACACCTACAGAGTCTTCAGCAATGCGGGTAAACTGGGACGAGCGAATGAGCGGCCGTCCGTCCGCGTCTTTAGTCGATCGCGGAAACAGTGTCAGTTGCATAATCGCCCGTGCAATCGAGACATTTCCCCGTGTTTTTCCATGCAGGTTATTCTGTGTGTACAACATCAAGCGGGCCAATGATCCGCTTGAAAGCAAAAATCCGGCATAGGGCGTTTGAGTCTCGGATGTTTCGACGAGCAGAACTTTGTGGAGCGCGATGTCTGAGCGTTCACTGAGTCGATTCCGCGGATCAAGTCGGTGCCTGAGCGATTCAGCGTCGACGCGTTTCAGACCTAGAATCTGATGTGCGAGATTGGTGCTCCCGCCGGGTAGAATGGCAAGCCGCGGCAACGGTCGACCAGATAATTGCTGGGCAAAACATGTGGTGAGCGCCGCGAAGACCGTGCCGTCTCCGCCTTCCACATATATTGTATTTCGGCCTGCCTGTAAAAGTGAGGATAGCGCTTCGTCAAGCGGCGCATCGCCATCGAAATAGACGATCGGGATGTCGCCATAATCGACCGCGATTTGCGTCAAAACGGAGCCCTGTAGATTTACATTGTGGCTTTTCGGGTTGATCACAAACACGGGCGCTTCAGTCATTTCACCCGCTCAACATTCAGATTCAGATGAATCGCCAATCCCAGCAGGAGTAAGATTGGAAGGCCAATCGCCATCGGTAGCGAGACGCCACCGCTTTCCGCCACGGTCTTCAAAACACCGTCAAATATGAAGAAGCCGAACCCAATCGCAATCCCGATGATCAGGCGCTGATCTCCGGTTTGACGGCGCTCCAATGCCTGCATCAAAGGCACCGCCACAAAGACAAATCCGAGGGCAATGATCGGCATGGTGAGACGATCGAAGAACCAAATCCAGTAAGCAGCTGATGGTCGAACCCCAGAGCCTCTAATCTGCGCCAAATTGTATTGATCACTGAGCGATAGATTGCGCGGCGACGTTCCCAGTTTTTTGAGGGTCGCGGGAGTCTGGTCGGTTTCCCATAAGTCTATTGGCGAGGCATCCGAATAATCGAGATTGATACTATTCGGATCGTTCAAGATCCAGCCATCGCCAGAGAATCGGGCGCTTTCGGCATACGTAAGCGAGGAGACTTTGCCGGTCCCGTCCCGCGCATAGACGACCACATCTGCCAGGTCATTCCCTTGCAAACCGCCAATTTCCACGAATGAATTGGCATCTGCAATCCAGAGAGATCTCGGCTTTCCCGCATCTTCCTCCATGAAGGCGTCGGCCCCTAACCAGGTTTCCAGGACTGAAACCGTGCGCGGAACGGTTTGATTGATCACCAAAAGCGATGCGATTGAGACGACCAGTACGGCTGGACTCAGTATGATCGCCTGCCTCAACGGGGAGATGCCCATTGAGACAAAGCCGACCAATTCTTGCCGTCGAATGAGCGAAAGAAACGTCAAGAGCAGGCTTACAAACAGAGCGAACATGAAGATCCGGTTGTATAAGGATGGCAGGCGCAGAAGCGTATATTTCAACGCGTCGAGAGGGCCAGACTCCTCGGGTAGGATGTCCGCGGCACCCACAGAGTCGACAACACTCAGCAGGGCCAATAGCGCGAAGGTCGTGACGCACCAACGCGCTAGAAACAGTCGCGCAAAATACCCCCTGATCAATTTCATTGCGTCGAGCGTTCCGGATCGGGGCGCCCGACCGCCATTCGCGGCAATCGAAATGAGGGCAAGGCGGATAGCGGAGGTTGCGCCATCGTCAATGCGCTGCGAAGATAAAGCGCGATGGCCAGGATCCCCACGACTCCAATAACTCCCCAGCTGCCGGCCCACGCCGGAACAGCGCCATCAAGTGCCAAGGATTTTGCCAGTTCGAGCAATTGCTGAATCGCGATCAACGTAACCAAACCGATCAAAATCGCATTTGACGGTGGATTGCGACCATAGCTGAGCCCAAACGGAACCGCGATCAAAGGCAACAGCAAAATCAGGACGGACCGGGCAAACTGGTCATGCACGGAGACGATCGCTGCGGTCCTGTCGATCTCGCCACGGAAGGCTGAAGCCGCCGACGCCGCTGGGCGCCACAACTCCCACAGCATAAGTTCACGAACATCGCTCCCGCGCGCCCGAAACTGCATCATCGATGAGGGTGGCCGCCATTTTAGGGAGTCGAAATCGAGACGCGAACTCAGAGTTTGATCCGCACCTAATTCAGCACCCATGCCGGTATCGAGTTGGATCTCGACAATTGAACCCGCATTGCGCACCAAGGCACCAGAGGCGGCCGAGATCATCCGATGATCGCCATCTGGCAAACGCTCCAGGATAAATGGATCACTCAAAGCGCCGCTGCTCAAATCGAGATTTTCGGTCCAAACGGTCCAGTTTTCAGCTTCAACGAATTTGCCCTCGACGAATACTGTTTCAATGCTGGTTTCGGCTATGGAATTGACCAAGCTTCGATATTCATAGCGCGAAAGAGGTTGCAAAATCCCGGAGGTGATCAACAACGCGCTTGCCAAAAAAACAGCCATTGCCATGAACGGCTGAGAGATCATGAACAGTGACTTTCCGATGCCCCAGACAGCAACCAGTTCGCCGCTGCGACTGAGACGGCCAATCGTGATCAAAACCGCAAGAAAGAATGCGGCTGGAATACCTATACCAGCATAGTGCGGCACCAGATTGGCGAGCATATAGACGGCTTCACCGAGATTGCCGGGCGAACGCGAAACCAGATCAGCAATCCGCAAGAGCCGTTCCAGCAAGAGGATACTCACCACAAGCAGCAGCAGCCCGCAAAAGACGCGCGTGCATTCGATGAAAATATAACGCTGAATACGCTGCATACGGACGACTAGCCCACTTTTCGATGGTGTACACCTGTTCAATTTACGATCGCATAAATGCCTCGAACACGAAAACTTTATTGCGATTGCTCGTTTTCTGCCTACTTTTGGACACGCCTTGCCGGGAAGACGCTGTATGTTTCATCGCTTTATCAGTCTGGCTTTACTGTCCACCTTGTCCGTTGCGTTTGCGCAAACCGAACTCGACATACGCGATTATGAAGCCCCTGCGGCATGCGCGCCGGATACCGGTCAGGTTCAAGTCACGGTCACGGGGGTCACCGCGGGTGGTATTCTCGCGGTTGAGCTTTACCGGCCGAGTCAGCGCGACTTCCTCAAGAAAAAATCTCGAATACATCGAATTCGAGTGGCAGCCGAAAATGGCCCGCAAACCGTTTGCTTTGCGGCCCAACCCCCAGGCCGTTATGCGGTTGCAACTTATCATGATAAAAACGCCAATCGCGATCTTGATCAAAAACTCAACCTTATGCCGAAAGAGCCATTTGGCCTTTCGACAAACCCAAAACTGCGTTGGGGCTTCCCAAAATTTGAAGAAGCTGATTTTGAGGTACCAGAAGGAGGCACGGCGATTACCATTCAACTGGTGAAATAGCGCTTGCTCATCCAACCCTCACGATTACTACTTTAAGTTATGGGAGTCAGTGTAAAAAAGGTAGAAAACACGCGCGATATCAAAAGGTTCATAGACCTACCTTATCGCGCGTATCATGGAGAGCCGAATTGGCGCGCGCCGCTTCGGATCGAGCGCCAAGACCACTTTGACCCAAAGAAAAACAGCACGCTTTCGAGATTGCAGCCAAGTTACTTTCTCGCCACGCGCGATGGAGTGGCGGTTGGACGAATCGCTTCTTTCGTGAATCCCGATCATTTACAGAACCATAATGATGCGACCGGTCATTTTGGGTTCCTGGATACGCTCGGGGCATCTGACGTCGAAACCGTGGAGTCGCTACTGGAAGCCGCTGAGCAGGATCTCCGTGCCAAAGGCATGTCACGGATCGGCGGACCATATAACTTCTCCGTCAATGATGAGTGCGGTTTATTGGTTGATGGGTTTGAAACACCGCCAAGCGTCATGATGCCCTATGGGCGTCGTAAACTGCCGACCATCATTGAGGGCGCAGGCTATCAGAAAGCCATGGATATGTATGCGTTTCGGTATCGGATGGATGAAACATTCTCGACCCCGGACTTTGTCGCGCGGGTCAAAAAACGGTCCGATGCTGATCCCAGGATTACCGTTCGCCCGCTGAACATGTCGCGACTGTATCAGGATATCGCCCTGATTGTCGGGATCTTTAATGATGCTTGGTCTGACAATTGGGGGTTTCTCCCAATCAGCGACGAAGAAGCCAAGTTTCTGGCAGATTCGATGAAACCCATCCTCGTATCTGAGTCGCTCTGGATTGCCTTTGTCGATGACGAACCGGTGAGTTTTACGTTGATGATCCCAAATCTGAATGAAGCCACACTGGGTTTGGATGGTCGATTGCTGCCATTTGGATGGGCAATGCTTCTGTATCGGATCAAAGTGCGCGGGATAAAATCCGCACGCATCCCGCTCGCTGGGACGCGCAAGGCCTTCCACAAAACCCGGCGCGGGATGAAGGCCACCGTCGGCGCCTGGGAAGCTTGTTTGAGCGCGCAGCATGAGCGAGGTATCCGTGAAATTGAGTTTTCTTGGGTATTGGAAAACAATAAAGACCTCTTAGGACTGGCGGACATCTACGATTGCGAGCGATACAAAACCTACCGAATCTATGAAAAAGCGCTCTGAATCCCGCATTGATGCGCCAACGCACTCTGTTGAGTCATTCGTTTTGGCTGGGGCCCGCGTTCGTGGGGACGCGCTGGCAGATGCGCACAATATGCCGTCTAAGGCGCATATTAAAATCGCTGGCAAATCGATGATTTCTCGCGTTTTAAGCGCCTTGGCGGGAAGTCGTGCTGCCGGCGCGATCACCGTGATTGGCTTGCAGGATCACCAGGCGCTGCAGGCCGCCGAAGTTTGGCCGTCGGTAAATGTCATCAGCGGTGATGAAGGTCCCGCCGCGAGTGTGTCTCGGGCGTTGGATGAGCTGAAAACGTCGAACCCGATCATCGTAACCACTTGCGATCATGCCTTACTATCGCCGACCATTGTGGACGCCTTCTTATCGCGCTCGCTTGCATCCAATGCCGACCTGACTGTCGCGCTGGCACGGCGAGATACGATCGAGGAGCACTATCCGGAGACGACCCGCACCTATCTGAAATTAGGCGATGGCGAGTACTCAAGTTGCAATTTGTTCTGCCTTGTCACGCCCACCGCGCGACGCGCCGTAGCGTTCTGGGAAACGGCCGAGCAGGATCGCAAGCGCCCATGGCGAATAACTTGGCGGTTTGGCGTTATCCCTGCATTGAGAATTTTGGTCGGTCGCCCGGGGCTGGAACATGTGTTTGCGATCGTCTCACGACGCCTTAGCGTCGACATACGACCCATTGTGCTTCCGTATGCCGACGCCGCGATTGATGTTGATACGGTTGAGGATCTTGCACTGGTGGAACGCATCGTCTTAGAGCAAGCCAGATGACCCAATCTGCGGCGCCCCAATCGGTTGGTGTAATTGGTCGGATCCTCAAGAATATAGGGCTTCTATTTGGCGGCAAGACGTCTGCTGTTTTGATCGGCTTGGCGGTGCTCGCCATCGCTGCGCGCGCCCTAACGATCGAAGAATTGGGCATGCTATTATTGTTGCATGCCTTCATCGCTCTAATGACCGGCATCGCGACTTTCAAGTCCTGGCAGGCGCTGATTCAATTTGGCGCCAAGCCCGTTGAAACTGGAGACATGCCGCGATTTCATCGCCTGCTGCGATTCTCAATCGGGTTAGATATCACCGCTGCTTGCAGCGCTGCAGTCCTGAGCGTGACTGTGTTCTTGATGTTTCAAGACATGCTCGGCTTGCCAGAAGACGTGTTTTGGTATGCGCTCTCATATTGTCTCCTCTCAGCGACCAATCTGCGTTCCAGTCCGCTTGGGATTTTGCGCTTATATGACCGGTTCGATCTGATCAGTTTGCATGACCAAACCGTACCGATTGTCCGGCTTGTCGGTGCCAGTTTGGGATTGTTTCTGGGGGGCGGTTTAACCTGGTTCATCCTCGTATGGATGGCGGCTGCGGCTGCGACCAACCTGATTATGCCGGCGCTGGCGCTGCGTGAATTGTCGCGGCGCGGGGCATTGCCGGGATTATTCTCTAGCCGCCCGACGTTAAAAGCACCGCAAACGGGCATTTGGCGCTATGTCTGGATGTCAAATATCGACGCCACCATAGACTTAGTCGACAAACAAATGCCGACCTTATTGGCCGGCGCTTTGCTGGGACCTGCATTCGCGGCGCAGTTTAAAATCGCCAGAGATGTGTCAGACGTCTTCGGCAAATCCGCGCGTCTTCTGAATCAGGTTTTGTTTCCTGAATTGGTGCGCTTGATGATTGCCGGCAAGACCGTGCGTGCGATCCGAATCATCAGCTTTTCCAGTCTTTATCTGCTGACGGCAGGCATCGGCCTGGCTGTTTTAATGAGCCTGTTTGGACCGGCGCTGTTCGAGATCGCTCTGGACAGCGATTATGCACGCGTCGCCTCAGTCGCCACAATGCTGGTGATTGCGGCGGCTTTGACGGGAGGTGCGACACCGATTTATTCGGGCCTTTACGCGCTTGGCAATCCCGGCCGCGCAGCCTTGTCGCGCGCGATAACCGTCGCCATCACCATCACATTATTCGTAACGCTTTCCTCATCCATACGGGAAGCTGGCCCGGGCTGGGCGATGGTAATCGGGTCCGGATTGGGGCTTCTGATCACCGCGGTAATTGCGCTCATGCGGGCTCACGGGGCAGGCGACATTGCGGGCCAGTTGGCCTTCAAAAACTTGACCAAAGATGAGACCAACGCCTCACTCGCGGATCCACCGGCCAAATCGGGTTGACCTGGCCATCCGTCGTCTGAGATCGTCCACGTTTCGAATGTTGCGGGCGCGCGATATCGGGGCAAGACATGATAATGCACATTCGGATCGAGCATCATCAGCATCAGGTAGTTGATTTTGTCATAGCCAAACGCGCCCGATAGAACCTGCTCTATGTCCTTGATAACACGAGCCTGTTCGGTAAAAGCCTGCGATGGTAATGAAGAGAATTGTGTCTCGGGCCCGTTTGCAACCAATACAAGTGCACCCAGAGTGCACTGTTTCGGACGGACTAAGACAGACCAGTACTCATATGCCGCGATTAGAGTCTCAGGGCCTTTAAACTTCAAAAATGTAGGATTGTATTCGGTCATGAGCGAGCTCCAAAGTCATATGCCAGATGTTCGACTGGTTGGCGATTTGCCTGTCAAGCTATGGGGCTTGTCCTTAGACCAATGGCAAAGGCGCACTTGGAAAAAATTGGGCGCGAACGGCGTTGAGCCGGACGGCACAATGTGTGTTGGCAGTGATTGGGTCCTGTCACCCGCATTGGCTAAAAAACTCCTGGCCACACCGGGCGCCGTTTTGGTCGTCAAGGATAAGGACATTGATCAAGAGCGCATTGCGGTATTGAATGCCAATGGCATGATGTCTGACGCGTGCGCCAGTTTGGTCAACACGATAAATCCTGATTGGGATGCGCTCAAGCAAGCGGGTTTCAAGCCAGGCTATATGGACGATTTTGTCGGCGACTATGACCATGCATTGCGCAAGCGCGAGGCGCCCTATGCGCTGTCTTTGTTCCAAAACACGCCGACTGCGGTCGAGCGACGGCTGTTCAAGGGCTCTTATAAAGGCGTGACTGATCTGGTCACAAAATATGCTTGGCCGGAGCCTGCTTTGCACGTGACGCGGCTTTGCGCCAACTTACGTCTCACACCAAATATGGTAACGACCGCCAGCTTAGCGCTGGTATGTTTGGCGTTTTACTATTTTTGGATTGGCGCCTGGATCCCTGGGATCGTGGCTGGATGGGCAATGACCTTTTTGGACACGGTCGATGGTAAGCTGGCACGTACCACAATGACCTATTCGGCCTGGGGCAATATTTACGATCATGGCATTGATCTCATTCACCCACCATTTTGGTATTGGGCGATCTTCGTTGGCTTGAACGCCACCGGCAATTCGCACGCCTGGCTTTTGCCATCCCTCAGTATCATCCTCGTTGGGTATGTGGTCGGACGCCTCACAGAAGCGGTTTTTATGCGCCGATACGGATTTCATATCCATGTCTGGCGTCCGGTTGATGCGGTCATGCGAGAGATCACGGCGCGAAGAAATCCGAATCTGCTCATTTTCATGGTCTTTACGCTTCTGGGCGCGCCCCTTTTGGGCTTTATCGCGGTTGCTGTTTGGACGTTGATCTGCGTCCCGTTCCATATTGTCCGTCTGGTTCAAGCTATAGCGACCAAAGGGCCCGTCACGTCTTTTATGGACTCTTAGGCGATATGCCCGGGACGGCCTTTTTTGATATGGACCGGACTCTGACGCGGTCGGGGACATGGTCGCGATACATGTTTTCTGTGAACAAAGCGCGCCCACTCTTCTATTTACGTCTGCCCCTTCTGGCACTGCACGCAATCGCTTACAAGGTCGGAATTCGCTCGCGCCAATCCGTTAAGGAACACGGCCTAAAAACTCTGACGTGGGCGAACCGCGAAGATCTGGAGCGGGCAGCCGACCGATTTGCGGAAAGAGAGATTCGCCAAGGTTTGAGGCGTCAGTCTCGTTTCGTGGTTGCCAAACACCGATCCGTTGGTGACAAACTGGTGATTGCCACTGCCGCGGTTGATCTGGTGGCGCGTCCGATCGCCAATAAGCTCGGGATCGAGACTTTGATTTGCACAGAGCTTGAATGGTCGGCGCAGGGACGGCTCACTGGAAAACTCGCTGGACCAAATTGCTATGGAGAAGACAAACTTAATCTCATCCGCGCTGCCAATGAGAAGCAAAGTTTCGAAACGCCAATCACCGGATACAGTGACCATATCTCGGACCTTCCTCTATTGCAGTGGGCCGATCATGGCGTTGCCGTAAATCCATCTCGCAAATTGGCGCGAATTGCTGACAAAGCGGGGCTTCGCACTGAGGATTGGGAACAAGAGCAGATCGGCGGGCAAAAACGATGAGAGCAATTATTCTGGCGGCAGGGCGTGGGTCGCGGCTCTTACCGTTGACCGAAAACATACCGAAATGCTTGCTTCCTATCGGCAAGACGACTGTGGTCAGCCTGCAACTTGATACGTTGGAAAAAGCCGGAATCGACGAGGCGATTGTCATTACCGGATTTATGGCGAGGGCCGTCGAAGCTGAAATCGCAGACCGCTCCGGCCCGATGCGCGTGCGAACTTTGTTCAATCCGTTCTATCAAGTAGCGGATAATCTCGCGAGTTGCTGGATGGCGCGCGAATATATGGCGGACGATTTTATGCTCATCAATGGCGATACATTGATCGAAACCGCGCTGGCAAAGCAAGTTTTGCAGAGCCCAGCCAACGATATCCTGGTGACCATCGACAAAAAGCAGTCTTATGATTCCGATGATATGAAAGTGTCATTGAACGGCATCGCTTTGACCGCCATCGGCAAAACGCTCAGCCCTGAAGAGACGCATGGCGAGTCGATTGGGTTTCTCAGATTCATGCGCGACGGACCGGACTTGTTTCGCGAGAAAATTCATCAAATGATGCGCACAGGCGATGGCGTCCAAGCCTGGTTCCTGAGCGCCATCGATGCGCTTGCGAAAACCGACACTTTAATTTCGACCTACTCAATCGAAGGCATGACCTGGGCGGAAATCGATACACTGGAGGATTATTCCGCCGTCAAAGCTGTTTTTGGGTGACCGGGGGTGCTGTCAGTTCTCAGCCAACCCGTCCTCGCCCATTTCCCAAATTGGAGAATTGTCGAATACTACCAGTAACTAGACTGTATCGCGATAGCGTGGCTCCAAACAGGGTGCTGTCAACCAAATCCGAACCCGTCTCCAGCAGCGTTGGGGGGGGCTCTTATACCACCGAAAGTTCGAGCCATTGTAAGAGGGCAGTGTTTCGGCGCCCAAAAGCGAACGATGTTGAAGCGGTCGGTCAAGACGGATAATATCTGTCTCGGGTAGGGAGACGGATCGAGATGAGTCAGCGGGATGACGACCTGGAACGCAGGGCGCTAAAAGCGTTGGATGAGGTGTTCTCAAAACCAAGCAACGAGCGTGCGGCGTGGGCACGCCAGCAATATGCGGATGACAGACAGCTGTTGGACCGCGTTTTGAGCCTCTTGGCGGCTGAAGGGGACGGCGCAGGCAGGTTTCCGACGGGTGGCGCGTCGCGTCTCATGGAGGCGGATGTCGTTCCGGAGCGTGCAGGCGCCTATAAAGTTGAAGCGCTCATCGGTCGCGGCGGCATGGGCGCTGTCTATTCCGGATCCCGGGACGCGGGAGACTTCGACCATAAGGTTGCGATTAAAGTCATTCGACCCGGCGTGCTTTCAGACGTTCTGATCAAAAGGTTCGAAACAGAGCGCCAAATTCTCGCAAGTCTCAACCATCCTGGAATTGCGCGGCTGTTCGATGGGGGGACGTTGGATAATGGCTCGCCCTTCATCATTATGGAGTTCGTCGAGGGCACGCCCATCACGGATTGGGCGGATCAAAAAACGTTGTCCGTAGATGATCGACTATGGATCTTCTCGGATGTCTGCACGGCCGTCGAATATGCCCACCAAAACTTGATCATCCATCGCGATATCACGCCGTCGAATGTATTGATCGACAAGACGGGCGCGGTGAAGCTTATCGATTTCGGAATCGCGAAGCCTTCGGCTGATGGCGATGATTTGGATGGCACGAGCACCGGATCAAATTCTCTGAACTCATTGAGTTTTACACCCGGTTTTGCGGCCCCAGAGCGTCGCCGTGGGGCGCCTGCGAACACGCTCTCGGATATCTTTTCTCTGGGGAAGTTGCTTGAAGCGCTTTTGGCGAAACGGTCTATCGATGCGGACCTGTCCGCGATTATAACAAAGGCAGCGGCAGTCGACCCAGAGAACCGGTATGCGTCAGTCTCCTCGATGATGGATGACATTCGCAATTATCGCCAAGGTTACCCGGTAGAGGCGCTAAATGGCGGGGAATGGTATAAGCTTAAGAAGTATTTTGGACGGCGACGGTTGATGATTTCCAGCGCGGGGCTTGGCGTCCTGGCCCTCTCGACCGCTTTGGTGGTTACCTGGTCACAATACCAAACCGCTAAATCCGAACGCGCAGCAGCTGATCTTCGTTTCGAAGAAGTCCGAGCACTTTCCTCATTCATGATGTTCGATTTGTATGATGAACTCGAGAAGGCGCCGGGAAATACAAAAGCCATCGAAATGCTCGCGGACCGGTCGCAGGCTTATTTGGAGTCGTTGGAGAAAGACGAACGTGCGTCTTTAGACGTCAAAATAGAGACGGGAGCCGGATTGAAGCGCCTGGCGGATATTCTCGGAAACCCAAAAAATCAAAACCTCGGAAGACGCGCCGATGCGGGTATTTTGTTGGATCGAGCCGACGTTTATTTGGCAGGTCTTTACGAAGATCATCCGGAGAATGATGAACTCACCAGAAAGCTGGCGGATACGAAATTTGCCAATGCTGTTCACAAGTACGTTTCTGATGATGAAAATGAAAGAGCTCATATCTTGGCCAAAGAGGCTGCCGAACTCTTCCAGCCCTTAGCGAAGCGGCCAGGCGCCAGCTACTCGGATCAGTCGAATTTCATTCGTGCGCGAATGATGTCGGCCGTTCCTTTGCCTTGGATATCCCGCGACGAAGAAGGAATTGCGATCCTGAGAGACGTTCGCTCTGAGGCGACGCAGCTGGTTGCCAATGATCCCGAAAATCTCGCCGCGAAAAGTCTTTTGGGGTCAATGAATGTAGAACTTGCGCGTGCGATTATCAGATATGAAAACAATGGCGGCGACACAGAAGACACGCTTCCCATTTGGGATGAAGCGATTGCCCTGCGTTTAGAGGTAAACGATGCCAATCCTGCAGACGCCCGCGCGTATCGATCCCTCGTTTCAATCTACTCAGAACGAAGTGCGGTGTTGAGAGGTTGGGAACGATACGAAGAGTCTTTGCGCGATTTAGCTGAAGCAGAACGAATAGGTATGGAACTTCTTGCCATCGACCCAAATGATTCTTGGTTGCAAAGAATGACGCAAGGTGCGCGGGAAGAACGCATCAAAACGCTCACATTATCAGGGCGCCACGCGGAAGCTATAGAATCGGTGGAAATAGCTTATCCCGCGGCGCTCGAAGAGTACGAAACTTATCAGGACAATGCCGGCTATGTACGGGAATGGGGATACACCCAAATCATATTTGCCACCGCTTATCTCGACGCGGGCCTAAGTGAGACAGGATGTGAGATCGTCCAATCATCTCGCGATGCTTGGACGCGGTTTGATGAAATGGCCGGAATTTCGGATGCTGACCAAAATGTATCGATACAACGGTTGGAACGTCTGGAAGAGCGCTGCGGGGAGTTGCAATAAACGTCTGGGGCTAAAGTGCGTACTCGCTGCAAGAAGCAAAGTGACCTGACCGGAAAGTTCGCCGAATTGCGCCTAACTGACTAGGGTGCAAATCAGAGTGCTCTATACAAAAGCCAGTCGTCACGGAGCGGGATCAGAATACTATGCCGGTTACATACGCAATTGGCGACGTCCATGGCGAAGCGGCACGCCTAAAGCAGCTACACACGCTGATCGACGAACGCCATGACTTACTATTTTCAGGCCGGACTAAAAAGATTGTACATCTAGGCGACTATGTCGATCGTGGCCGCGATAGTTACGGCGTGATCGAGCAACTCATTGCCTTGCAGACGCGAATGGGCGAAGACTGTATTTGTCTTCGCGGAAATCACGAAGAGATGATGCTCGATGGTCTTACTGCTGATAAACCGAGTGCCTACAATAATTGGTTGGTGAATGGGGGCGAGGATACCGTTGCGAGCTATCGACGAGCGGATGTGGATCCTATTCCAACGGCTCATATCGATTGGTTGAAATCATTGCCCAGCATCCACCGGGTGCCTGAAGACAAGCTGATCTTTGTTCATGCTGGTATCAATCCGGTTGAGTACCCGAACGATCGCGAAGGGGTTTACCTATGGACCCGAGCTCGCCGTTTTTTTGAGGTTGAAAGTTGGCGAAACGAAGCGCTTGACGGGTGGACGGTTGTCCACGGGCATACGCCTACAGAGGACTTCTATCCGGATCATGTGAGCGCTCAGTCTTCGCGTATCAATTTGGATACAGGTGCCGTTTTTGGCGGACGATTAACAGCAGCGATATTCGACCAAGGGGCTCCTGTCCGATTCATTTATGCATAAACTGAGGATGCGTCTTTGCGCCCGGGTCGGTGTGATGCACCAGGGCTCATTCACGTGCTGACAAGCTCTCCTGAACGGCATCCAAAAGCCAAGCTCTCGCGATGCGCCAGTGTCGTTTTACAGTGGATTCTGATAGTCCCGTAACTTCAGACACCTCGGGCAAGCTCATTCCGCCAAAATACCTGAGCTCTACAATATTAGCTTTTTCGGCATCAATAATAGCGAGGCGGATAAGCGCTTTTTCAAGCTGGTCTATGTCCAGTCTTTGCTCAACACCCTCTAGACGGGTCACCAAAGTCACTTTGTGATGTTGACGCTTATCCGATTTTTTCTTCCTTGCGTGGTCGATTAACACGCGACGCATCGCGCGAGCGGAAAGCGCCAAGAAATGACTTTTGTCGACCCAATCAATTTGATCGAGCCGGATCAGGCGCAACGTTGCTTCGTTGACCAAGTCACCTGTGGAAAGAGAGTTATTGCTTTCTGCCCGTAGAAGCGCTGCCGATATTTGACGTAGCTCGCTATACAAGAGCGTGAATAACTCGTCTCGCGCGCCAGTGTCGCCCGATCTCCAGCTTTGTAATAGTTCTTTTGAATGCAAATCACTCAATTTTTGCGTCCCACCCGGAATAAGACTATTCGCAAAAAATCAAGAAAGACAAGGGTTAACCTTGTTTGGTCTCATGAATTTCGGTCGCTGACCCGCTTTTCGAAAATCCTACGCCTCTGCAAGTAGGGCCCGCGAATCTGATCGCGCGCTGCTTAGATGTCGAGGCGAAAGGTCGTTCCCATGAAACAAGCATTCACGCTTTTTCCGCTCCTTCTGGTTCCCGTGTTTATCTATAATCTCATCGCGATCTTCGGTGGCGGGGGAGGCGACCCTGCTATCTCTCCAGCACTCTCCAGCCTTGATACCAGTCTCATTGGAATGCCGATGATTGCCGGTGTTCGATGGGAGTTCAGTGTAGGAGACAGCATCCTATTCCTTGGCTTCGTCATGCTTTTCATTGAAGTCGTTAAAGCGACGAGCACGAGGTCAACAGCGATCATCAATCACGGGGCGTCGATGCTTGTCCTGATGTTCTGCGTTTTTGAGTTTTTGCTCTTCAAAAGCTTCGCGACATCGGAATTCTTTCTGCTGACCATGATGTGCTTCTTAGATGTGCTGGCTGGCGTCATGGTCACCATCGTATCCGCGCGCCGCGATTTTGGCGTCGGCGATGGCTTCTCCGGTTGATCGACCCGGCCTGAGAAAATTTCTTTGACCCGTTCACCCGCATCTCTGCGCCTTGCCGAACAGAGAGCAAATTTAAGGACATCATCATGCCGGAGACTTTGAACCAAATTCCCCCCGAAGCGTGGCCGCTGATCGATCTACTTTTCAACATCACCATGGTGAGTGTGGTCATTTGGCTCGCGATAACTGTTTTCGTCTGGTGGCGGCGTAGCGCTTCTAACCTCACGCCGGTGAACGCCGCGGACAAAAATAAAACTGCACAGCCGGACTTTTTGAAGGTGGATCAGAGAGCGCGTTCAGAGGCCATCGAGCGTGGTGAGAGCTTCGACAAAGAAATAGAGCGACGAGAACGAGAAGAAGCGCGGGCGGCCGCGAGAGCGCACCAACCGCGTGGGACTGTGAGCGAAAGACTGGCGCGTTTTGTAAGCTTTTTCATGTCGCTCTTTACCCTCGCGACGATGATCTTTGGTGCGATTTTTCAAGTCACCCGGATGGGAGACATGATGCGCGAATATTCCACCACAGAGCGCATCCTAACAGTGATCCAAAACCATCCGATCTCCTTCACGATCGCAGGCCTCGTCATCGTCTTTCAAATCTACCGTTTCTTCGTTGACCGCAATTGGCAGGAGGGCTGATCCATGGCCTCAGAACCACTCGTACTTACCGATCCTAATCTTCTCGCGGAATTTGTTCGCGAAACTGAATTTAAAGCGTTCTTCGAAAGGCGTTACGCGACGCCGCCAGATCTTGCTGCGCTTCTGTTTCGCAATGGCGAGCTAATCGACACGTTCAAAGGCGCTCATTTTTCCGTAGGGGGATTGGCGACTGCCGTGAAAAGTGTGGTCGGAGGCTCCACGCACATTGCTTTGATGCTTGCGGACCTCAAGCCTTTTTCGGTCCAATTTCCGGTTTCAGCCGTTTCGAAAGACAAAGTCCAAATTGCCGGTGTGGCAACGGTTGAGCTGCAAGTGAACCCCGACCGCCCGGCCAATATTTTAGGACTAATGGGCGGTGTTTCTCGTCAGCAGTTCGACAAAGATACTGGCGATTTTCCGGCAACGGGGAAGAATGCACTGACTCGTATGGACGTTGTCGACCGGATCGCGCCGCACTTCAACGATCGGATCTTCGAAGCCGCGATCGGCAAAATGAATGCTGAGGAAATTCGCGGCGAAACGGGGCTTCAAGACAAGATCCAAGCCGATATGATGAACGAGGTTGAGCGGATCCTGGGCGACCTCGGCGTCATCGTGCGCTCTGCCAGTGTGACTTGGGCCATGAATGCGGTCGAGCGCGAAGCGTTTGAGCGCGCTGAAGCTGAGCGTCGGCAAGAGGCCTTGGATTATGAGCTAGACGTTCTCACAAGAGAGGTGGCCCGCCAGTCAGAAGCGACTCGGGTCAAAGTGGCTTCAAATGTCGACCTCGCCAAGCTCGAAAGCGCCTCTGAAGATGAGCTGGCTCAGATGGTCCTTAAGAGCGAAGTCGAATTTCTAGACGCCCGCGAGGCCGCGACCCGCCGTCAAGAAATGGAAGCGCTCGCACATGAGATTGAGGTGCTGCGCACGGAGCGCGCCGCCAAAATGGAAGGGCAACTGGCAGAGGCAACCCACCTGACGGATCTCACCAAAGAAGCGGCGCGCTTGCGAAATTCCGAACGAGAGATCGAACGCCTCGATGCTGAGCATATGGCTGAGATGAAGAAAATCGGGGCCTTCACTGATCAAGACATCGACGATCGTAAGCAGCGGATGGAGCTCAAGATCAGTGAGATCGCCGCCAAACAATCTGCCGACAATTTAAAAACGCTCATGCAGTTGGAGCAGAGTGTTGAGGATCAAAAAGCTGATCGGGACATTAAGCTCGCGGATGCCGCGTCGGCGAACAAAATTGCTGAAACGAAAGCAGACGCGGACAATCGACTGGCGCAACTTCAAGCCGGTGCCAAGATGACGCCAGAGCAAATCATGGCGATCAATGCGGGTCTATCGCCTGATGTGGCCGACGTCTTGAAAGAACAAGCCCGCGCCAATGCCAAAGCGGGCGAAGATACAATGGAGTCCATGCGCGAACTCATTAAAGGCGCCGCTGAAGAGCGCGCAGCAAGTCGTGAGCATGAGCTGAACATTCTAAAAGCTGGGATGGCGGGAGCTTCAGGTGTTGCTCACGGTGCTGGAGGAAGTCAACGCTCGGCGGCCAATGATGAATTGAGCGATAAACACGGAATGGTGGAATGCCCTAAATGCGGACGTTCGATTTCAGCCAAAGCTAACTTTTGTACTAGCTGCGGTCACAAGATGCGGACCTAATTATGCCGCAGTCTCGCGCTCATTCGTGCATGCCACGCCGCACACAAAAGCCGTGTTGTTATACAGCCGCCGTTGACAGCGACTCAACGTATTGTGGCGAATGCGGAAAACCGATCATTCGTTGTATGGCGATTGAAGAGTGCGGTGGCCTTTTGGATGATGATGGTCTTTGCACGGTTTGTGTCGCGCCGCACCTTCAGGTTGATGCCGGCGCTCTAAAGGTCGCGAAAGTCGGGGGCGCTGTCGCTTTACCGGTTTCCATCGCAAATGTATCGGTCGTCGAGCGCCCGATTTTCGTGACCCGCGTTTGGAGCCGCGAAGCGTCTGGCAAATGGCAAGACGTTCGGCTCGGCTGGGAACGCCTTGATGCTGGGCAATCAAGGCCGGTTTCCATCATTGCGAACGAACTCCACCACGCTGGTGCTCATAGCATTGAGATATTAGTTGAGCTGTCCACGCGATGGCGGTGGCGAGAAGAACGGTATGCGTTTTCTGCGGGCCTTACGCTGCAGGTCAAAGCTGAAGACAAATCCATAGGGCCGACCGTTACCGTTGGCGGTGATACGGCCGGTCATGGAAACACAGTGTATATTTCTGGCAAGTCCGAAGCCCCCGCTGAGCTCGAGACCACGATTGAAGCCCTGGATCTAGAGATGCTCCGCGCCGAAGTAGAAGAGCGTGATCGGGGCATCCGCGGTCTTGAAGGCGGGGTCTGTGTGCCGCGAAATGTTCCCATTGCTTGGCGAGGTTTTGCACCAGAGCGCACGCCACTTGATGGTCCGATATTGACAACCGACAGCCTGCTCGCGGTGGGACGCGCGCGGGCTAGACGAGCTGGCGGAACTGGGGACGTCCGCCTGCTCGTCGATTCTTTGGACGGCTCGTTAGATGAGGATTTGAGCCGCCTCATCTCGCGTCGCCACTTTGAACTCTATGTTGAATGCGATCGATTGATGGTGCGGGTCATCGGTACGGGCGGGTTACGCGTTGATGGAAAAGCCTATGGGCCTGGAAAAGCGATTGCGCTGGATGATGGTGCGCGGATCGAGCCACTCGTCAAATCTCCCGACGTCTTGTCGCTCGAGGTTCAATTTCAAATCGAGTTCAACTTGGTCACGCAGGTCATAGTCTCGCGCCTGCCGGCAAACGAACAAGGAAACTAGATCATGGCCAAATGTCCAAGTTGTGAGGCGGCGGTTGATGCAGATGCGCGGTTCTGTCCTGAGTGTGGCTATCAGCTGCAAGGAGAGCGCACTGAGCCGGCGAGCGATGGAATGATGACCATGGGCGGCCTAGAGACACTCTCGGACATGCCAACTCGCGACGGAGGACATAAACCGGCGCAGGTGCTCGAGGCCGGAAGTCAATTTGCTGACCGCTATACGATTGAAGAGGTTGTTGGCCGCGGGGGTATGGGCGTTGTTTATCGTGCCACTGACAAACTAAGCGAGAAGACCGTCGCCCTGAAGCTCATTCGCCCAGAACGTTTGTCCGGTGCGAACGCTATCAAAAAACTGATTTCTGAGGGGATTACTGCGCGAGACATTCGGCACTCAAATATCGTTGCTGTTTACGATGTTGGCGAATCTGAGGGCCAACCATTCGTTTCCATGGAATATCTCGGCGGCGAATCCTTGCGCGCTTGGCATCGCCGCAAAACCCAAAATCGCGAAGACATTCCTCTCATCATCGCCTGTAGAATTGTTGCGGAGACGCTGAAAGGTTTGAGCGCTGCGCATGAGTCTGGGGTTATTCACCGCGACCTAAAACCGGAGAATATCGTCCTCACCAGCGAGCCCGCTGAAGAAGCGACACCGCTGAAAATTCTCGATTTCGGAATTGCCCGCGCAACTGGCGGTGCTCAAACCAGTAGCACAGGAACAGGGACCGGGCTCGGGACGCCTCACTACATGGCGCCTGAGCAAATCACAAATCCGGATAGCGCAGGACCAGCGGCGGATTTCTATTCTCTGTCCGTGATGTTCTATGAGCTCCTCATGGACGTGGTTCCTCAGGGGCATTGGCAGCCACCGTCCGGAGGACGATCTGACGTTCCGATCGGGATCGATAATCTCATCGAAGAGGGATTATCGAACCGGCCTGCCAACCGACCGCAGACGGCAAAAGCATATCTTGAGGCTTTGGAACTCGCTTTTGCTGGGGCAGGCAGGAATGTTGATTTCAACGTCATGAGCGGACTGCCCGATGGCTTGCCGATTGGGAAGATCCTGAAATGGTCAGGGATTGGCCTAGGCGCACTCTTTGCGCTGGGTGTTATCGGCATGATGCTGCCAGAAGAAGACACAAGCTATGACCCATGTGAGGGGCTCTATGGGGACAATCTCATGCTTTGCGTGGAGGAGGCTTGGGGCGGACCCGATCCTGATCCTGAACCCGTTATAGAATTAAAGCCGGAGATCACGCCATCTCCCCCGCCCCCGCCGCCACCCCCACCGCCACCTCCTCGCGATCCAACCTATGTGGACCTTTCGGGCAGCTGGAATGATGGACTTGGAACGACCTATTCCATGCAGGTGAATCGAAACGGGCAGTTCTCAGGAACAGGTCGAAGCACGGATGGTTTCAGCTTGCGCATTGCAGGATCGTTTTCCGGCGTAAACGGGACCTATACGGTACAAGTCCCTGAACTTGGTATGACTTTCCAGGGACGACTGATCTGGGATCGCAACTGCCATATCAATTTCCAGACCTTTGATGCGTTCGGACAAATGCTGCTTGAGCAAGGGCAGATGCATGTCAATCACGCGCCAGGTGGCCCGTGTCCGGTGCTCCGGTGAGGTGCGTGTCTGCGGTCGGAGCGACACATGAGTAAATGCTACAATTGCAACGCGCCTTTGCCGGTTTTCTCTTTCGAATGCGGCATTTGCGGCGCCAATAACACGCCAATCGGCCCAGATCTCACCCCAGTTGATCTTAGTGATGGAGGACAAAGTATGTCCACGAATTGGAGCCAATACAGTTTAAACGGCTGCTTATTTGAAGATGCTCCGAAGCCTTCCCCAATGCTGGGAACGTCTTCGGTAGATTTACCGCAACGCATCGATTTAAGAATCCACTGCCCGCCCGTTGAAAATCAACTCACGACAAATTCGTGCGTCGCAAATGCCGTCGTGGGGGCGCTCGAAATTCATCAGAAGAAAGCTGGATTACCACTCACCGACCTGTCGCGTCTATTTGTCTATTTCAATGCGCGATCTCTGGCGGGAAATCAGATGAGAGATGTTGGGAGTCTTATACATCATGGGATGGCGGCCGTGCTTGCATATGGCGCGTGTGAAGAAAGACTTTGGCCGTTCGAGATGGCGACGGTGATCGCGCAACCTCCCGCAAATTGCTACCAAAACGCGATGCAGTACGAGGCTGTACAATACGCCCGCACGCCGCGGGGCGCACCAGCGCTGACCGCTTTAGCGCAAGGCTTACCTGTGGTTTTCGGGATGTGCGCCCCATCTATATTTTACGAAGCGGCAGCGCAAACGGGGGCGATGCCGCGCCCGGACCAAGTGCCGCCTCAGGTTCAGCCGCCTTCGGGGCACGCCATGGTGATTGTGGGCTATGATCTGTCGGACAAGACCTATCTCGTGCGCAACAGCTGGGGCCCGCAATGGGCAGACCAGGGTTATTGCCGCATTCCATTCGAGACCATGGACACATGGGCGCGCGCCGAGGAGTTTTGGACCATAGGCGCCATCGAACAAACGGAGGGCGTCGTTTTGTCAGGACCGAGCGTCGTCGACTCTATGAAAGGCGTCGGTGTTCCCCAAGCGACGTTGGATCGCACCAGCAATAATCTAGATCGATTGCGCGGAGATCTGCGCGCGCGATTGTCGAGCGATTTGGAATCTGCGAAGCGAGACTTTAAGAAGCGTTTGCGGGACTAGCGTTTGGGGGGACACGAGATGACACAACGCATGCTCAAATTGGCTGTGGCGGCTTTTACGCTTGCATTATCGGGCTGCGCGACGAGTTATGGCGCGCAGACGGTTGCGCCGTCGGGTTATGATTACAATACTGCGATCGCCGATTCAGTGGATCAACAATTGTTGCTCAATCTGGTCCGTTTGAGATATCGCGACACCGTGGTCTTCATGAACATTACGAGCGTGACAACGCAGCATCAGTATGCTGCAGGGCTATCGGCTGAGAACAACATTCCGTTTCGCCGGGCAAGTGACGGCGCCTCTCTGATCACGCCGTCAGCCGGTTATTCTGAAAGTCCCACCATCACATATGCCCCAGTCTCAGGAACCGAATTTGCGACCAATCTTCTATCGCCGATTTCTCCTGAAACCATCGTGCTTTTGGCCAATTCTGGTTGGAGTATCGAGCGCTTGATGAATTGCTGTGTTGAGCATCTCGGCCGGCTTTCGAATGCCCCGAGCGCATCCGGACCGACGCCGCCGCAATTGCCTGACAATGCTGAGTTTCGCCGTCTGGCGCGATTCCTTCGACAATTGCAAATGCGAGAGCAGGTTTATGTGGAACACCCGGTTTCGGAGGATGGCGAGCCACAAGACTCAAGCTTATTTGTCGACGCCGCCCCAGGGTTCGAGTGCGAAGAGTTGAAGCGCCTTCTGGGGATATCTTCGTGTCAAACTCAATTTAAGCTGGTCCCGCATCACTCGGCTCGCGATGGTACCGAGTTGAGAGTTCAAACGCGCTCTGTTTTGGGAGCGCTGTACAACTTATCTCACGCCGTGCGGGTGCCTGAGGATCATAAGCGGGCCGGTTATGTCACACAAAGTTCTGTCGTATCGCCCAATACCGCTACATGGCGAGAGTTCTTGGCCGATCAATTCCAAGTCAAGACATCGAAGCAAGACCCAGGTCATGCCTTTGTCAAAATTCAATACCGAGACCATTGGTTCTGGATCGACGATAGCGATTTGGAATCCAAAACGACATTTAGTCTGATCTTATTCTTGGTTTCGTTGCAGTCCGCCGCCAGTGAAGGCGTGACCCCGCTCTTGACGGTCAGCGCATCGCGTTGAGGTTCCGGGATCCCCATTTTCAAAATCGAATTGAACCGATCAAGCCCTGTCCTGCGCCTTTCTCTATAGGAGGCGACAATCATGACAGACGACAATATAGGGAATTTGAGAAAGCGAGTGAATGAGCGGCGACAAGCGGCGTCGGCGAAGCTTAAGGAAGCGCTCGGCAAGCCATCCTCAGCGCCTCAAGCTGGAGCTCATACCCACCCCGATCAAGCGAGCCGACAGGCGGCTAGCGCCATGTTTCAGCAAGATATGGCTGCGAGTGCGGATGAGAACCCTTTCACGTATGGCGAAGAGACTGCGCCGTCGACAGATAAACCAGCGGCTCCTACAGGGCAGTGGAAGTGCGTTGTAAACAGCCCGATCGTCTCGATCGATCTCGTTGCGAATATTGCGGAAGACGGCTCCTTATCCGGTCAGGGTACGATCATCTATGTTTCTACAAACCGCATGTTTCAGGTTTCTGGCAAAGGCGATTGGATTTTGCTTCCTCCGGATCCATCGTCAGAGGATTGGTTGTTTAAGTTTCGACTTCATCCCACCAATCATGCCATATTTAGCTGGTTCGCATCGCCAACAGACTCACCCAACCATATGGCGAACCGCTTCGTGTCTCCCAGCACCGGTGGTGTCGTCGTAACCCGATGTGAACGGAAGGGTTAGGAGGGGCGTCAGCCTTTAGCCAACCCGTCTTCGGCCAGTTCCCATAGTGGGGAAATGTCGCACGTGAGACACCCGCCCTGTCCAAATCATTCCGGCGAAGATCGGACCGAATGGATCCACCCTTAGCCTTACGCTTTCATGGCAGTTATCGATCCCGTGTTCATGGAGCAGGCCTTCGACGTTGTGCGATGGAGCGGAAACTGGACACACATCATCACGGCGACCCGGATGATCTAAGGTGACGTTTTGAAACAGCGAAACGGGTATTTGATCATCCCGCGATATTAGAACCGGTTCCTTAAGGCCGGGTTCCGCTGACAATCCCTCGTCGACCGAAGTTTGCAGTCTCCTTCACCCTTAGACTTTGGTCAAATTGAGCTCAGAATTCAGCAGCGGAGACATTAATGAAACTCTTTTCAAACTCTGCCTGTAAGAACGCAAATGCGGCTTTGTAGTGGTGAGAAACGGTTTGGTCGTTCACGCTCAATGTCTTGCGTTCTCCTTCGGTGCGATAGTCAAAGGCCTCAAAGGCCAATGAATCGTAGAACCTATCGAAAGCATCCTTCGTGAAGGATGAGGTTGTAGTGTAAAACTCGCTTAGAATATCAAAAGCGATTAATGCCCGCCAAACTATTGGAGATGTTGACGGGTGGAATTCGTCAAATATCACCGCAACAGGAGCGTAAGCAGCCGACAACTCAGAGTTAGTGTCGGCTAATCCCTCCTCAAACTCATGCCATTCCAAGAGTCGTCGATTCGTTGCTTCTCCGACCAGCATTGCAGCAGCCAAACGTTCAACGTCACCACGGACAAGGCCCTGAAATTCATACTTGCTCGGGTTTGCCTTTTTCTCAGCGTCAGATACGTCGTCATACGGCGCATAGTCGACGGCAAAATCCTGCACCCTCGCCAAATCAAAGTGAGCAACGAATATGTTTCTGAAGATCGAAAGCACTGCATATTTGGATCCGATATCTGGTTCTATCGTGATGTCGAAATTTGATATTTTGCGTGATACAAGTGAGTGAGCTGCGAGCAAAATAAAGAGGCGATAGATGGACGATTGCTGATAGTATCCGCCATTCATCCAAGTCTTTTTCGGATCCATCGTGATATGCCCCTCGCTTATCCTTTCCGTCATCGAGCGCAATCGCCCGTGGACACTTCGCGCCGCAAGCTGGGCAGAAAACAATAACGGCTCAACATCATTGTAAAGCCGCTTTAACGCTTCATATTGATAGTCTAAGCGAGCATTGTGTTCTCGAGCTTCTTTTGAGAGTTCGTCTTTCAGCTTTTCGAGCTTCTCATCCGAGCGACGCTGAAAAAAGGTTGTCACCGCTCCAGTAACGATCGTGGAGATAACTCCAGAAATCAAAACGATTGTCGATAAGTTCGGCTCATCTGACATAAGCTCCCCCCATGCTATTCGAAACGCCGCTAAAGTCACTTGCAAATGAAGATACAAAAAGGCAGCAACAACGTCACTCGATTATTTGCGATTTCTCCTCTGGCTTGCCGAATAAGCGCGTTGATAATGAAACGCCTTACTGATTAGGTCCATCAGCACCGAGATCGGTGCTGTCAGTCTAACGCGAACCCGTCTCCAACATCGTTCGGGGTAGAGGCTCTTATCCAGTCAGAAGCTGGCGCGACTCAGAGAGGGCGGCATTTCTCATCGATTTGAATGTCTGACGATGATTGATGTGGCGGTCTAGATTGAAGTGATTGTGGAGCAAGGCGGTCTTCAGGCTTACGAGGCCACTTTCGTGGCCACGGTCCCTCGAACTCTGCGGGTTCGACATCCGCCTGAATGTCGACATTTGCCATGAAAGCGTTCGGCATTGGGGCGATTAGGGTAAGCATTCTGACGGGCCTAGTCTTGGGCCGGTTTGGTGCCGGTGATCGCCGCAGAAGAATTGACCATCGCCTTAGGTGATGGTAACGTTATACGAGAAAGTCGCGTTTGCGATACAACCTAAAGGGGTGGGGCCTTCAACGCTCGGGGGAGTGGTATGAAGCGATCTAAATGCTGTTCGAAGAAGGGCGGACTCCCGACCTTTGGGCATCGATTGGGACCCATTGGGGCCCTCGCCGCCGCTATCGACCGTTCCCTGTCACGATATCTTCGTTTTCGTGCGCCGACGGACCGTTTGTCAAACAATCGGGGGAGATAGGGCATGGCATCGAACAAGATTAATGGGCCCCTTCGCATGGCGCTGGAGGCCTATCGGGCCGGCGCCGGTAAAGACCGGCCAGACGACGATTCCATCACCGTCACGCTGACTTTTACCGGGCCGATTGCGGACGTCGAGGCCCAGGGTTTTGAGGTCCACCATGTGGAGGGCGACAAGGCCTATGGGGCCATCCGATTTCGGGACATTGATCGGTTTCAGGAGCTGCCCAATGTCCTGCGGCTGACGGCAGGCGCGCCCCGCACGAATAACCTTGATACCGCTGTACGGCAGGTTGGTGCGCGCGCGAGCACCGCTGAGAATGCGAGCTATGCCGGAGATGGGTTGTGGCATGTGCGCGACGATGCGGGCGGCGGTTCCATGAGGGCGGTCGCCAACGCCACTGGGGAAGGGGTCATTATTGCGGTGATCGACTCAGGGATCGATTTTGGGCACCCGGCCTTTATGAAAAACGATGTCGCGCCAAGACAAACGCGGATCCTTCGGATTTGGGATCAGGGGTTAACGCCCGTGGCGGCGAATGACCCGCCGGACGCCGCATTACTCCTCTCGGATGAGTCTTACGGCATTGAATACACAGACGACGACATTAACAAGGCGCTTGGGGCTGGGCCAGGCCTATTGCATCGAGATTACACTGGGCACGGAACACATGTGGCCGCCATTGCTGCGGGAGGCAGAGAGCGCCGACGGGTCACCGATGCCGCCCGAAACATTGGGGTGGCGCCGGACGCCAGCCTCATCGCGGTCAAAGTTTTCGATACACCCGATAAGATCAAATATCATATGCCGCCGGCCGACCCCGGGGGAGAAGTCGACTATGATCGTCGCTTCCGCGACGCCATGC
>JBCCXW010000006.1:0-45235 GCA_039191105.1 Pseudomonadota bacterium | reverse complement strand
GCGTCCCCGCGATGCCGCAACGCTCATTCTTGTGCGCCGTGATCAGGCGCAAGCTCGGGTTCTGATGGGAAAACGCTCCGGGCGACACGATTTTATGCCGGACAAATACGTCTTCCCAGGCGGGCGCGTCGATCCGCAGGACGGACGGCCGATCAGCTATAGCGAACTTGCCCCGCAAGAAGAGCAAAAGCTGCGATTTCAGTGCCGTCGCATCCCCCGCGCCTTCGCGCTGACCGCGATCCGCGAGACATTTGAAGAAACCGGCCTGCTGATTGGTCGGCAAGCAGAGATGCCATCAAAAGCACCGCCCGGCTGGGACCGCCTATATCAACTTGATGTCGCCCCGCATCTAGAACACTTGCAGTTTATCGGACGGGCGGTGACACCGCCTTACCGGCCGAAACGATTTGATGCCCGGTTCTTCATGGCGGACGCTGAGAAAGTGCTGGTCGATGATCGTCCACCCTTGGATGGTGCGGAGCTGCATGATCTGCAATGGGTGACCTTGAAAGACGCACTGAGCTTGGATCTTCCAAATGTGACCCGTTTCATGCTGGCAGAGATTGAAGCGCGATTGAAAACGCCGGACCCGCCTGGTCCACCCTTTTTGCGTTGGACCCGGAACGGACACTCCGCCGATCGGATTTGATGTCGTGCCACAGTTGACTTAGACGCCGCAAACGATCATTAGACGCGTTTTCGAGTTTCAGCCCTTAAGTAAAGGTGCCCCGTTATGGCCAAACCGGCAACAATCAAAATTCGCCTGAACTCTACGGCAGACACAGGCTATTTTTATGTGACGAAAAAGAATCCGCGAAACATGACCGAGAAAATGGTCAAGCGGAAATATGATCCGATCGCAAAAAAGCATGTCGAGTTCAAAGAAGGTAAAATTAAGTAAGCCTTCCAGCTCACATGATATCACGAAGAAACCGGGCGGATGGCCCGGTTTTTTTATGCCGCGACGCACTCGATTCGGTTGCGGCCATTTTGCTTGGCTTGATAAAGCGCTTGATCGGCGCGATGCAACAGGTCGGCCAAAAGTCCATCTTCACCGCTATGTGTCGCGATGCCAGCGCTCACGGTCACCGAGATCTCTGAATTGCTGCGCTCTACCCAAAACGGCTCGGACGCGATGGCATGGCGAATGCGCTCCGCGCCGACTGCGGCGAGATCTTCTGCTGTTTCCGGCATGATCACCAGAAACTCTTCGCCGCCCGGTCGGCACGCAATATCTTTCGGGCGAATATTTGTGCGCAAGCGCTCAGAGAAGTCTTGCAGGACGATATCTCCGGCTTCGTGTCCGTGCGCGTCATTAATCGCTTTAAAATGATCGATATCGAACGCCACAATCGAAACCGGCTGATCATTCAAGGAGGATCGCTGCATCCACAGCTGCAGCCGCTCCAGCATGTATCGCCGGTTATAAAGCCCTGTCAGATGGTCAATCACCGACAGCTCGAGCCCCCGATCGACCCGTCGACGCATAATGTCGATAAACCGTTTGCGCCGTGTTTGCGTGCGCACGCGGGCTTGTAATTCGAGCATATCCAGCGGCGTCAGAATAATGTCAGATGCGCCAATCCGTAATGCCTCTAAGGCCTTCGCCTGTTCGTCCGGATGACAGGTGACAATAATCGCGAAATCGCGCGCCTCTCTGAGCGTGCGCAATTGCGCGCAGAGGCGCAAGGCATCATGCGTCTGGTCTGACAAGGCGAGCACAACAATATCGATGCCTTTAAACCGGAGCCCGGACGCACTCGCATCCTTCCAGGTCTCTGACATATGCCCGACTGTCGCCAGCGCTTTTGCGATCCGCCGCGCCTCCAGATTATTCTGGTCAATAATCAGAACACTTGCCGGTCGGATCAGCATTTCCTGTTCGAAATCCGAAAGATATTCGCTGCGATTGCCAGCCGTTTCACGTGTGCGCAGCTCATCGGCGACCATATTGTAGCGCATCAAAGCATCCAGCCGGGCCAAAAGCGCAAAGTCTTCGACCGGCTTCGACAAGAAATCATCGGCGCCTGCCTCAAGGCCGCGCAACCGGTCATCCTTATCCGTCAGTGCCGTCAGCATGATGATCGGGATGTGCCGGGTTGAGAGGTTCGATTTGAGACGGCGACACACTTCATATCCGTCCATGCCCGGCATCATCACATCCAAAAGGACGATATCAGGCTGATGTCGGATCGCGCTTTCAATTGCCCCTTCACCATCAGCTGCGAGGAACACGGTATAGTATTTGGCTTCGAGTTTCGCCTGCATCAGACGACGATTGGCTTCAATATCATCGACGACCAGGATGCTGGCGGTCATGCGGCCGCCCCATTCGCCATCAGCTCATCGACGGTTTTGAGGAAGCTGCGAACTTGGATCGGTTTCGACAAATACCCTTCGCACCCGGCCTCTCGCACCAGCATCTCGTCCGTGCGCATCGCAAATGCCGTAACCGCCAGCACAGGGATGGACGCGGTGCGCTCATCATCCTTGAGCCAGCGTGTGATATCGAGCCCTGACACCTCAGGCAATTGGATATCCATGATGATCAGGTCGGGGCGCTGTTCGAGTGCGAGGCCAACGGCTTTGGCCCCGTCGACGCATTGCAGCGTATCATATCCACTCGCTTCGAGCAGATCGCTAAACAAACGCATGTTCAACGCATTGTCCTCGACGATCAGGACTTTCCGAGAGGTCTTTTTCGCCATGCACTCGAATCCAAATCACCACGGGGCTTTGTCTGCCCCGATTCTTCTACAGCACCCTTCGTTAACGATTCTTTTCCATTTGCCTCATCGCCTAGAACATGCCATGAACAAACATGCCCTCTTTGTGCCGAGACTGCGATACATTTGTCTCTGCGGAGGTCGAGACGTGCCCTGCGTGCGGTTCTTATCGCGTGATCTCGCATGCGGCCCTCGAAGATCTATCGATCGCGCATATCGATTGCGACGCCTTTTTTGCGGCGATCGAGAAACGCGACAATCCAGCCTTGAAGGACAAACCTGTCATTGTCGGGGGTGGCAAACGCGGCGTCGTATCGACCTGCTGCTATATTGCGCGTTTGAGCGGCGTTCGATCCGCAATGCCCATGTTTAAAGCGCTGAAAGCCTGCCCCGAGGCCGTCGTCGTAAAACCGCGCCGCGATGCCTACATCACCGCATCGCGACAGATTCAGGAGAAGCTCAAAGCGCTATCGCCTATGGTGCAAATGCTGAGCGTGGATGAAGGCTATATCGACCTTTCCGGCACCCGGCGGATCAGCGGCGCTTTCCCGGCCCTCACTCTGGCGCGTCTTGCGCGCGATATCGAAGCCGAGATCGGCATCACCATTTCGATCGGACTGTCCGAAAACAAGTTCCTCGCCAAAACCGCCAGTGAGCTCGACAAACCGCGCGGGTTTGCGATTTTGGCGAAAGCCGAGGCGGTTGCCTTTTTGCAGGATAAGCCGGTGGGGTTTTTGCACGGCGTTGGCAAACAGCTCGCCAAGAAACTAGACCGGGACGGCTATCGCCGGGTCCGTGATTTGCAGAACAGCGAAGCGCGCGATTTGATCCGCCGCTATGGCGAAACCGGTCTTTGGTTGCATCAACGTGCGCAAGGCATCGATCGTCGCCCGGTGCGAACAGACACTGTCCGGAAATCCGTGTCCGCCGAGCGCACGTTCGATCAAGACATTCAAGATGCGGCCCTCCTGGAAGATCGGTTATGGGAAGTGTGTGAAGAAACCGCGCGCCGGGCAAAGCGCCATGGCGTCGAAGGATCCACGGTGACGCTCAAGCTGAAAACAAAAGACTTTCGGACGCTGACGCGCTCCTCAACACTGCCAAATGCGACGAATCTGGCCAATGTTCTGTTCCGCATCACTAAGCCGTTGCTGATCCGAGAAACCCGTTCAAGCACCGCTTATCGCCTCATCGGCGTTGGGTTATCGCATCTCAACGAAGCGCGTTGGGACGTTCGCGATCTGATTGATCCCGGCATCGAAAAGCGCGCCAAAGCGGAACGGGCGAGCGATGCGGCGCGCTCCAAATACGGTGATGGATCGGTCGTAACCGGGCGCGCGATGCGTTTGGCCGCTCGCAAAGCACGAAACGCGTAAGCGAGCCTTGCTTGGCCCTCAACAATTGCGTTAGCACCGCGCTGAGCAGAGAGAGGATCCGTTATGTCGTCGCCTGAAACCCGTCTTGCCGAGCTTGGGATCACCCTTCCGGAGCCGATGAAGGCCGTGGCCAATTATGTGCCATTTGTCATCACCGGTCAGCAGCTCTTTGTCTCGGGCCAGGTGAGCGCTGGGCCGGATGGATTGGTCAAAGGGCGATTGGGCGAAACCATGACATTGGAAGAGGGACAAGCCGCCGCCAGATTATGTGCCGTGAACCTGATTGCTCAGTGCAAAGCCGCGTTGGGGGACCTTTCCCGGCTGACGCGCGTCATCAAATTGGGGGGCTTTGTCAATGCGCATCCCGATTTCGAAGCGCTGCCGCAGGTCGTCAATGGCTGCTCTGATTTGATGGTTGAAGTCTTTGGGGACGCGGGTCGGCACGCCCGCTCTGCGGTCGCGAGCCCGGTCCTACCTTTAGGTGTGGCGGTTGAAGTCGATGGTGTGTTCGAGTTTGCCTAGTTCTTTCGATCTGTCTGAATTTGTCTATGCCCATCGCGGGTTGTGGCGAACGGGCGGGCCCAGTGAAAACAGTCTTGACGCGTTCATAGCCGCCTCGGATACTGGACTCGGGATTGAGTTTGACGTGCGACCAAGCGCGGACGGTGTGCCGATCATCTTCCATGATATGGATCTTCAACGCATGGCATCGTCCGGGGATCTTGTTGAAGCGCACCCAGCATCCGGTCTAATAGGACGGCCTTTGCAAGACGGCGGGGTCATTCCTGCGCTGACCGACTTGCTGGAGGTCTGGCCGGCAGATTTGCCGCTCTTATGCGAGCTCAAAGTGGATGGGGCGACAGATCCTGCAACCTTTGCCCGCCGCGTCGGAGACTTGCTGTTGCGCCACCAGGGGCTTTGCGCGGCAATGAGCTTTTCGATGCAGGCGGTCAAGGCTCTGCCGGATCGGGTTATGCGCGGTCAATTGATAACGCCGCATGAGGTCTCAGAGGCTGCCTTCGAAGCCGCATTGTCAAATACAGACGTGGCCTACTTTGCCTGCCATGTCAGCGACGCCGGGCGCCGCGAGCTTCAAGCCCAGCGCGCGCGCCATCCGATTGTCGCTTGGACCGTCACCGATCCAGAGCAATGCGCAGCCCTGTCTGAACTCACAGACAGCCAAATCTTTGAAGGATTCAATCCAACGCTCGCAAAACGCCATATTCTGAATAGATAAGACTGTATGGATGATATTGCTTACCAGGCCCGCGTGATGACAGCGCTCAACGAAGTTGAGCCTGAGGTTTGGAACGCCGTCGCGAACCCAGTCGGACTTCCCTATGATCCTTTCTTGAGTTGGGAGTTCTTAGAAGCGCTCGAATCATCCGGCGCAGCACAAAGCAAAACCGGTTGGAGCCCCTGCCATATTCTGGTGGAAGGACCAAATGGGGAGATCGTTGCGGCGCTGCCGCTTTATGCCAAAACGCATAGTCAAGGCGAATTCGTCTTCGATCATAGCTGGGCAGATGCCTATCAACGCGCGGGCGGGAATTACTTTCCGAAATTGCTCAGCGCGGTGCCGTTTACGCCCGTCACCGGCCGCCGGTTTCTTGTCCCGCCGGGACCGGATCAAGCGCGATTGCAAAACGCCTTGCTTTCGGCGGCCTTGCAAGTCGCCGCACAAAACGATTTTTCATCCCTGCATATCAATTTTCTGACGCCTGACGCAGCCGCTGAAATGGATGAGACCGGTCTGCTCGTTCGCACCGATCAGCAATTTCATTGGCACAATGCGGGCTATGCCGATTTTGCGGGCTTCCTGGCCGATTTGTCTTCCTCGAAGCGCAAAAACCTGCGCAAAGAACGCGCAAAGGCGCAGGCCGGGCTGACCTTTAAACACCTCACCGGCACCGATATCACAGACGCCCATTGGGATGCCTTTTTCCAATTCTATATGGACACAGGCGCGCGCAAATGGGGGTATCCCTATCTGAACCGAGATACGTTTTCGCAACTCGGCACGCGGCTGGCCGACAATATTTTGTTGATCCTGGCGTTTGAAGATGATGTGCCGATTGCGGGCGCACTTAATTTTATTGGTGAGAAAACCCTTTATGGTCGTTATTGGGGCTGCACTCGCCCGCGACCATTTCTACACTTCGAAACCTGCTATTACCAAGCCATCGATTTTGCCATCGCGCACGGCCTCGAAACCGTGGAAGCGGGCGCGCAAGGTGGGCACAAACTGGCACGCGGCTATGTCCCGGTCACAACTTATTCTGCGCATTGGATTGCGCATGCGGGCCTGCGCGATGCGATTGCGCACTATCTTGATCGCGAACGCCACGCGGTGAAGGATGAAATCGAGTATTTGAACAAACGAACGCCATTCCGAAAGGACACTCAGTGACTCTGCATGCTGACTATGACCCGGACAATATTTTCGCGAAAATCATGCGCGGAGAGATGCCAAGTGTAAAATTGTTCGAGGACAATGTCGCGTTGTCTTTCATGGACGTTTTCCCACAATCTGAAGGACACGCTTTGATCATCCCAAAAGCGGTTACGGCGCGGAACTTTCTCGATATGCCGACCGAAGCTCTGGGAGATTATATGGCCCGCGTGCAAATGGTCGCGCGCGCGGTCGAAAAAGGCCTAAAACCCGATGGTCTCGTGGTCACTCAGTTCAGCGGTGCCCCCGCCGGACAAACCGTTTTTCATCTCCATTTCCATGTCATCCCACGCTGGACCGGCGAACCCCTACGCGGTCATGCCGCAGGCGAGATGGCGGAGGTTGGGAAACTCGAACAGACGGCGCAAAAAATACGCCCCTTTTTGGCCTAAAGCCCAAGTTTCTCGCGAAGAATTTTGTTCACCGCTTGCGGGTTGGCTTTGCCTCCCGACGCTTTCATCACTTGTCCGACAAACCAACCCATCGATTTCGGTTTTTCTTTCACGGCCGCGGCTTGGTCTGGATTGGCGGCGATAACCTCGTCCACAATGGCTTCGATGGCACCAGTGTCCGTGACCTGTTTGAGGCCGTGCGCCTCGACAATTTCCATCGGATCGCCCTCGCCATCGATCATTCTCTGGAAAACATCTTTTGCGATTTTGCCTGAGATCACTTGCTCATGGATGAGGTCGATCAGACCGCCCAACTGTTTGGCCGAGACCGGGCTCTGATTGAGGCTGAGTTCCGCTTTGTTGAGATAGCCGAAGAGTTCCTGCGTGACCCAATTGGCCGCAAGCTTCGGATCCCGACCGGTGGCGACGGTCTCATAAAAGTCCGCACTTTCTAGATCTGCGGTCAGCACACCAGCATCGTAGCGTGACAACCCATAATCGGCCTCAAACCGAGCCCGCTTTTGGTCAGGGAGCTCTGGCAGGCCAACGCGGATCTCCTCAATGAACGCGTCATCGATTTCGAGCGGCAACAGATCCGGGTCCGGAAAATAGCGATAGTCATGTGCATCCTCTTTCGAGCGCATGCTGCGGGTTTCGCTCTTATCTGGATCATAGAGCCGTGTTTCTTGATCAACGGTGCCGCCGGACTCAACAATTTCGATTTGTCGGCGCGCCTCATACTCAATCGCCGCCTGAATGAACCGGAACGAGTTCATGTTCTTAATCTCGCAGCGCGTTCCGAGATGTCCAAAATCCCCGCTCTCGCGGAATTTCTCATACGCGCCTGGCTTGCAAATAGAGACATTTACGTCGGCGCGCAGATTGCCTTTTTCCATATCGCCATCGCAAGTTCCTAAGGCGACCACAATGGATTTAAGCTTCTTCACATAAGACGCCGCTTCTAGCGGGGAGCGAATGTCTGGCTTCGAAACAATTTCCATTAGGGCAACACCAGATCGGTTCAGATCCACATAGGTGGCAGCTGGGTCCATATCGTGGATGGACTTTCCGGCATCTTGCTCCAGATGCAAACGTTCGATACGCACCGAAAACGCGTAAGCCGGATCACCATGCGAAGGTTCGACATCGACTTCGATCTCACCTTCACCAACGATCGGATACTCAAACTGGCTGATTTGATAGCCTTGCGGCAAATCCGGGTAGAAGTAATTCTTTCGATCGAACCGCGAGACTTTATTGATTTGCGCATTCAGACCCAAACCGGTGCGCACGGCTTGCTCGACGCAAAATTTATTGATCACGGGCAGCATGCCAGGCATAGCGGCATCGACCAAAGAGACGTTTTGATTGGGCTCAGCACCAAACTGCGTTGGCGCGCCCGAAAACAGTTTCACCGACGAGGCCACTTGCGCGTGGACTTCCAAACCGAGAACCACTTCCCAGTCTCCGGTATCCCCTTTTAGCGTATATGTTGCGCGCTCGCTCATGGTTCGATCTTTCATTCGATAGATCGCTTGCTAAAGCATAATTTGACTTAGAATGCCAAGCGCTTGTGCCGCTGGTCCCGATTAAGAAGACTGAGTGCGGTTTTTGAGCCGTTTGGCTTCGCTGCGAACCCGTTTCTCGATCCGTTCCCACCCGTTGAGACCGGTGTAAATCCGCTCAACTTCGCCGCGTTTATATAGGACAAAGCTGGGGTAACCGATAAAGTTGCGCCCACCAAAGGCCTCTTGGAACTCCGCATCATGCTTCCCGTACCCGCCGCGCCAGGGGCTACCATTCAGCGTCGCGAGTTTCAGCTTAAGGCTGCTCGAAGCTGGATCTTTCTTCCAATCTCTCAATGTATTCGCCTTCCAGTAACGACACGTGCCGCAATTTGGCGAACCGAAATAGACGACTTCATAGTCGGCGGGCGGCGGCGGGTTTACGGTGTGAAACCCAAGTGCAACGCCAATCGAAATCACCCCAAACGCAAGCATCACAAAAAAGTTCTGCATCAATACCATCCTCAGCTGCTATTATATTAGACCTCGTGAGTTAACTTGCAGCTTCTTAGATCGCTGAAATTTCATCGATATTTTACGCCCGTGCGCCTCTGGCGCCCTATTCTGCTGTCTCTCGTTCGTCGGCGGCGGCACGCTTCTTTTTCGCCGCCTCTAGGCGCGCACGGCGGGCTTCCAAACGACGGTCAATCGCGTGTTCTCTTTTGCGGAACAGTCCGAACATAGACGGCTCATCCGCATCATTGCGGGCATCGAGGATTTTGCCCGCGATCATCGCCAGTCGGATAGATGCATATGCGGCCGCGATCAGCGATAGGCCCCAGATATGCCTCGAGCGCGGATGCAGCGGATCCGCGCCGACACCGTATGCGGTCAAAAAGATCAGAGCGACGCAGATGAGAAACGCACTGCTCGCGATGAGGAGGAATCGACGGCTCATCGAAACCGTCTACCACCATGGATCGGGCTTTGCGACAAAGCCCGCAGCGCGTTCGATCGCACCCGCGACGCGGAAACATGCGGCTTCGTCCAAAGCTTGACCGATGACTTGTAAGCCGAGCGGCAAACCGCCAGCGTCCAGGCCCGCGGGAACAGAGATTCCTGGCAAGCCCGCAAGGTTTGCCGTCACCGTGAAGATATCATTCAAATACATCTGAACCGGATCATCTGTACGCTCGCCATACGCAAAGGCGGCACTCGGACAGGTTGGCGTCAACAGGGCGTCCACGGTCTCGAACACGTCTTGAAAGTCCTGCAAAATGCGTGTCCGGACTTTTTGCGCGCGGAGATAATAGGCATCGTAATAGCCGGATGACAGGACATACGTTCCGATCATCAAGCGGCGCTGCACCTCGGCGCCAAAACCACTGGCACGGGTCTCCTGATACGTGCCGATCAGCCCGTCACCCTCCTGGCGTGCGCCATATCGCATGCCGTCATACCGGGCGAGATTTGACGAGGCCTCCGCCGGCGCAACAATGTAGTAGGCCGGCAAAGCGTACTTGGTATGTGGCAAGGAGACATCGACCGTCTCAGCGCCCATGTCTTTGAGCCAAGCGATGCCTTGTTGCCAAAGATCCTCAATTTCCTGCGGCATACCGTCGACGCGATACTCTTTCGGCACGCCAATTTTCATGCCCTTGACCCCTGCATCTACCTCCGAAACCCAGTTCGGGGTCTCGACCTTTAATGAGGTTGAGTCTTTTTCATCATGGGAACACATGATTTCAGACAGCAAAGCGGCATCCGTCACGGTTTTCGCAATTGGGCCAGCTTGATCCAAAGAGCTCGCAAACGCCACGAGTCCCCAGCGTGACGCACGGCCATAGGTCGGTTTGATCCCGACCGTGCCGGTAAAAGCGGCCGGTTGGCGGATCGAGCCGCCTGTATCCGACGCGGTTGCGGCCAGGCACAAATCCGCGGCCACGGCGGTTGCAGACCCGCCGGATGATCCTCCAGATGTGAGCGGCATATTGCTGCCATCCCGGCGCCAAGGATTCGTAGGCGGTCCGAAGCGCGACGTTTCATTTGATGACCCCATAGCAAACTCATCCATATTGAGCTTGCCGAGCATCACCGCGCCGGCATCCCAAAGGTTCTGGGTCACCGTGCTTTCATAAGTCGGTGTGAACTCACCGAGAATGTTTGAGCACGCGGTCGTACGGACGCCTTTTGTACAATAGAGATCCTTGACGCCAATGGGCGCGCCATCCAACCGCCGGGCATCACCGCTTGCGCGCCGTTTGTCGGACGCCGCCGCCATGGTCAGCGCCTGCTCAGGCGTCTGAACGACATAAGCGTTCAAGGACTCATTGGCGCGGGAGATCACATCAATAAAAGCCTGGGTCAGCTCAACCGCGGAAAAATCCGCTTGCGCCAATCCCGTCAATGCATCCGTTAGCGTTAGTTTCGTCAGCTCGCTCATGCGATTTCCTATGTTCCGACCGTACAATTTCGCTTTCGTAAGCCGTCTGGGGCCTCAAAAACAAGCCTTAAAGGCGGTTACAGAAGCAAGAATGTTATCCAATGTTCAGGCTCACCATGATTTGATGCCATGTCCGCTCGAAATGATTTAGAAGTCTAAGCAAGTACAGGATCCATTATGCTCGTTCATCGTATCACATTCGCCGCCATGTTATTCATCGTTTCGGCTTGCGCCACGGCCACCACACCGGAGCAAGAGGCGGCGCGCGCCGAGGCAAAAGCCGAACAAGTATTCGCAAATGACCCCCGCCGCGGCGAGCAAGTCGATCGCCTTTGCTTTACGCGCTCGATTGATGGCTTCACACAAACTACGCGCCGCGCGGTCATCTTGCGCGAAGGCAATGATCAATATTTGATCGAAACCTTCCCAGGGTGCTTCGATCTCGATTGGGCCCAATCCATCGGCATAAGCAGCAATTTAGCCTGCCTTCGCCGCGGCGATTTGCTGATTTCCTCTGACAGCCCGTTTAGCTTGCGCGGGACAACGCGCGGGATCGATTCCTGTCGTGTCAAAGCGATTTACGAATGGGACAGAGAGGTCGCGTCTGAATCCGGCGACGATGCGAAAGAAGATGAACCGCAACCCCCAGAAGAGACTGGCGAGCCGGTTGAAACGGCCTTGATCGAATAAGACTATTCGACGGCTTTTGGAACGACAAAGAAGCCCTCGTCAGACTTGGGCGCATTGGCGAGAATTTGATCCTGAATATTGCCGTCGGTGACGACATCCTCGCGCATCGGGAGCGTCGCTTCAACGACAGACGTCATCGGCTCAACGCCGTCAATATCAACCTCATTGAGCTGCTCGATCCAATCGAGAATACCGTTCAGTTCATCGGCTAAGGGTTCGAGCTTGTCCTCCGGCACAGCAATCCGGCTGAGTCTCGCAACTTTTCGAACATCGTCCTTTGTAACGCTCATTTGGGCGGGCTCCGATTGACCCGCGCAGCGATACGCGCGAGTGACGAAGAAGACAAGCCTATGCCTGAAGTGAATCTCCTACAGCTGCCTCCCGATGGCGCATTGCTTGGCATTGACCCCGGTGCAAAGTCAGTCGGTGTGGCCGTGAGTGATCAGCTTCGCCTCATTGCAACACCCTTGGAAACCTTAGTCCGAGGGCGCAAATTGCGGCCCGTTTTGGACCGGCTGTTTCATCTTTACGATGAACGCAAAGCTGTTGGATTGGTACTGGGTCTGCCGCTTAATCTAGACGGGCGCAGCGGACCGCGCGTGCAAGCGGCAAAAGCGCTCGCGCATCATATTCTGGGGACCCGCGACATCCCGCTCGCTTTTCAAGATGAGCGACTTTCAAGCGCCGAGGCGCAACGGGTCATGTTGGATGCTGATCTCAGCCGAGCGCGGCGGGCGCAAGCGATTGATGCGTCCGCCGCTGCGATCATCCTCCAAACGGCCTTAGACCGACTGGCAAATCACGCGCCTTAAGCCAGCAGCGCATCCAGCAAGGAGTCCAATCGCGCCGCGAATTGATCGCGATGTATCTCTTGGCTGCGCGACAATACTTCGAATTCGCTGCCGCGAGACAAAGCCACCAGCATGCGTGCCGCCTCTAGCGGACGGGTTGCGCCCAGCCGTTCCAAGGGATCCGAAAGCCAGCTTTCAAGCGTGCGTGACCATGCCGCGACCCGCATCCGCATCGCTTCATCGCGGCCAGCAAATAAGACCATCTCATACTCGATCGCTTCCAAGCCGGATTGATCCGGACTGAGGGTGGTCATGCCGCCAAGAAATCGGATGAAGTCTTCGCGCGTCCGGACCGGCTTTTGCGTTAGCGTTTCAACCAAAGTGCGCTGATAATCATCGATATAGAGCGAAAAAGCGTCTCGTACGAGATCTTCGCGGGTCGCAAAGTGGTAGGTTGTGGTGCCCGGAGACACGCCGGCGACAGCGGCCACGGCGCGATGGGTGACTTTATCGACCCCCTTATTGGAAATAATGTCCAAGGCCGCGCGTAAAATGCGTTCGCGATTCGCGCCGCGGGGGCCGGATTTCCGAGACGGATCAGACTTGGACATTTGTGCTGCTCTGGTCGCACACTCGTGCGGTCATTACGGATTTGTATCAAAACTATCGCTTGGCTTAGACGAACTTTGACGGCGCTGGCAAGAGAGCCCAACACAATCGAAAGATCGCCACCTATCCCGTACAAAACAAGTCGCTCCTTTATGGGGCTTGACCTGTCACTTTGTCGGAACCGATAAGCGAACCAAAATTCGAGACGGAACATGACCTGGTACTTTATAGCCGCCCTAATGGGATATGGATTCGGCGCGATCCCGTTCGGATTATTGCTAACGCAATGGGCTGGCTTGGGCGATATTCGGCAGGTCGGCTCTGGCAATATCGGGGCGACCAATGTGCTCCGAACTGGACGCAAGGACCTCGCCCTTGCAACGCTGTTGCTCGATGGGTTCAAAGCGGGCCTTGCGGTTTTGTTGCTGACATATTTGAGCGGCGAAAGACAGGTCGGCCTGGTCGCCGGCGCGTTCGCTTTTCTCGGCCATTGCTATCCAATTTGGCTCCAATTCAAAGGTGGCAAAGGTGTTGCAACCTATGCAGGTCTATTGGTGTTTGCATCTCCGCTTGCGCTTTTGATCGGCGCGCCGATTTGGCTCAGCCTGTTCGGAATCACCCGGATTTCGTCTCTCGCCGCTCTGACCGCTGCGGCGTGTGTTCCGCTTGGCGCGTATTTGATTGGCGAGTCTCCGTTTGCGGCAATTGTATTGCTCGCGCTCAGCCTCTTGGTGTTTTGGACACATCGTGCAAACATTAAAAGATTGTTGCAGGGGACCGAACCTAAATTCGGGAGTGGCTCAAAATAGCAAATGGTCCGGGGGGACTGAGCGAAGCGGAAAAGCGAAACTGGTTGCGCCTGGCACGAACGCCGCGCGTCGGTCCGGTGACCTTTTTCCAATTGTTGCATCGGTTCGGAAGCGCCGGCGCCGCGCTCGAAGCCCTGCCAAGCCTGAGCAAGCGATCAGGATCGCTTGCCATCCCAGACCCCGGCGCGACGGAAAAGGAATGGCAGGCCATCGCCGCCTATGGCGCACAGCTGATCTGCTCGGCTGAGGCAGACTATCCTGCGATGCTCAAACAAGACCCGCCGCCCCCGCCGATTTTGACCGCCCTCGGCGATCTTAAATTGCTTCAGCGCCGCTGCGTCGCGATTGTCGGCGCGCGCCAAGCCTCAGCGGCTGGCCGAAAACTCGCGCGCGGTTTAGCGCAAGACTTGTCGAGCGCCGGGTTCGTGATTGCTTCGGGTCTTGCCCGCGGGATCGACGGCGAAGCGCATGCGGCCAGTTTAGAGGGGGGGACCGTTGCTGTCCTCGGCGGTGGAATTGATCATATCTACCCGCCGCAGCATGAGCGCTTATACGCTGCGATCGCGAAAGAAGGCCTGTTGCTCAGCGAAAGCGCATATGGACATCGCGCCACGGCGCGCGATTTCCCGAGACGCAATCGAATTATTACCGGGATTGCCGAAGGCGTTGTCATTATCGAAGCGGCGGAACGCTCAGGTTCGCTAATCTCAGCGCGGACGGCAGCGGAGCAAAACCGCGAGGTGATGGCGGTTCCGGGCTCGCCGCTCGATCCACGCGCAGCCGGAAACAATAAACTTCTGCGCCAAGGGGCGACTTTGGTGCGCCATGCTGACGATGTCATCGAAGCATTGTCCGGTGTCGAAAACCGCTGGGTGAACGCGCCTGAGCCGCCCGAATATGAAAGCAAAGCCTTTCAACATGTGGATCTTCCAGATCATCAAATCCAAGCCGTCCTCATCGCACTCGGACCTGTGCCGACGCGAATTGAAGACCTGGCTCGGGCCGCAGACATCAGCGTTCCGCGATGTGCGGCCATCTTGGTTGAACTCGAACTCTCTGGCCAAGCGATAACTTATCCAGGGGGATTGGCGGCGCTCGCCGTCTGAGCGCGCAGCCAAATTATCACATCTCACTGGTAATTAACCAGAAAGGCTGAAGCCCTCACTGGACGCTCCGATCGCAGCGGCTTAATCGAATCATCGAGGGTGTATCGGAGTCTGAGCATGCACAAATGGACCTGTTCCCTGCTGATGGCAGCAAGCATTGCCAATGCAGGTGAGGTTATCGCTCAGGAGACAAACCTTGACGCGCCGGCCGAACAAGCCACCGTGGTCCTCGACGCCGATAATATTTTCGTCAATGAAGCGGAAAACACCGTCGTTGCGGAAGGCAATGTAGAAGCCAAATATCAAGGCCGGGTCTTGCGCGCCGATCGTCTCATTTACGATCGAAATACAGACCGCGTCCGCGCTGTCGGAAACATCGTCATTATCGACACAGATGGCACGCAGAGTTTCGCAGAAGAAATCGAAACCGACAGCAATCTGATTGACGGTTTCGCGATCGGGTATTCAACGCGATTGCCAAATGGTGGCCTAGCCGTCGCAGAGTCGGCGGTTCGCTCTTCCGAAGGGTTCAACGCGTTGGATAAGATCGTCTACACCTCGTGCGAGCTTTGCGAGGAGGATGATACGCCGACTTGGTCCCTGCGAGCCCGGCGCGCGGTGCTCGATCAACAGACACAAATGATGTCCTATCGAGATGCTGTTGTGGAAATCGCTGGCATACCCGTTTTCTATTTGCCGATTTTTGCCCATCCGGATCCTGGTTCCGATCGCCGGTCAGGCCTATTGCCGCCCGACTTCGGAAGCTCATCCAAACTCGGCTTGTTCTATCAACAGCCCTACTATTGGGCGATCTCGCCATATCAAGAGCTCACGGTATCGCCGCGGGTGATGGCCAATGTGAACCCATTGCTGGAGGCCGAATATCGCAAACGGTTCTGGTCCGGCTCGGTCACCGCAGATTTCAGCTTCACGCGCGAGCGAGACTTTGACTCAGACGGCCAAAAGTTCGACGAAACCGAATGGCGCGGGCACTTGTTCAGCGAGGGTCGGTTTCAAATCGCACCAGGCTGGAAGTGGGGATTTGCCGTTGAGCAAGTGTCCGACGACCTTTACACGCGAAGATACGACATCCAAGGCGAAAACGATGAACGCGGGCTATATGCTGGCCAGCCGCGATACCTGTTGAACCAATTGTACACGCAGGGACAAGGCCAGAATTGGTACTTAGACTCTTCGTTTTTGACCTTCGAGACGAACCGCGAAGGCGATACTGACCAGCGCCTACCGCGCGCCTTGCCATTAATGTTCGGCGAGCGGATCTTTGATTATGGCGCATTTGGAACGCTCAGTTTGTCTGGCTCAACCGCCATTCTCGACCGCGAAATTGGCGTCGACAGTTATCGCGGGTCGGTCGAAGCGAACTGGGACACGACGCGTGTCCTGCCGGGCGGGATCTTACTCAATCCGTTCGCCGAAACGCGTTATGACTATTACAGCCTTGATGACACGGCCACAGGCGTGACAGAAGTGACCCGCGGGGTCGCGAGTCTTGGAACGCGCGTGTCTTACCCCTTGTATCGCCCAGGCAAAAATATCGACATTTTGATCGAACCGGAGGCGATGGTTGCCTATGGAACAGGGGGTGCCAACGACCCGAGTATCCCAATTGAAGATAGCCTTTTCTATGAGTTGGATGAAACCTCGCTCTTTGAGGCCAATAGCGTCGCTGGTTATGATATTTATGAGGGCGGCAGTAAGGCATCGCTCGGTGCATCGGTCACGGCGAGGTGGAAAAACGGTGTCGAAATCACAGCCCTTGGCGGACGGCGCTGGCGAGATATCGCCGATCCGATTTTCGATGTTACGTCGAATCTCGATGGCACTGCGTCGGATTGGGTCGCCGGAATTACGGCAGACTTCGGTAATCCCCTGCGGCTCGAGACGCGCGTGCGATTGGATGATGAAGACTTGTCCCTCAATCGCATCGACGCGCGGATCCAAACCAGTTTCTGGCGGTTCCGCGGGAATGCGCGGTATTATAACTTCGCGGAGAATGTCACCTCTACTGGGTTCAGTGATGAAGGCATCGAACTCGTTTCAGACTTCAAGATCACTGAGAATTACTACTTTTTGTTCAATTTGAGTCGGGATATTTCGGGGCGTGCGAACGCAGTCCAGCGCATCAGCGATCCGCGTGATATTCGACAATCCTTCGGGCTCGCCTACGAAGATGACTGCTCACGCTTCGAAATCGCATTCGAGCGATCGGAAGCGATTGACCGGACGATCGGGCCGGAAGATTCGATCACTTTCCGGTTCGCATTGAAAACGCTTGGCGGACTTGGCTCGTCAGACGTCGACTAGTGTTTTACAGCCACGCTGACACAATGCAGCCATCTGCGTTGCGCATTATTCACCAGACGTTATGTTTCGCGCTGCTAGTTGGCGGTGACCTATCCGCAGGAGTTTACAGATGTTTCGTTCGATGATTCTGGCGGCAATCATTGCGTCCGGTGGGAGCGCCGGTGTGTCCGCGCAGCAGGCCGCCCCTGAAGCTCAACAACTTGAGGGCATCATTGCTGTGGTGAATGATGAACCGATTTCCTTCACAGATGTCCGCCAGCGCGCGCGGTTGCTTTTGCTGAGTCTCGGTGGACGGCAGCCCACCCAGGAGGAAGTCCAACAAATCACCGCGCAAGCCCTCGATCAGCTGATCGACGAAAAGCTCCAATTGCAAGAAGCGGCAGAATTCGAAGTCGAAGTCTCGGAAACCGATATCGCCGATGCCATCAACCGACTGGCGCAGAGTTCGGGCTTGACCCGCGAATCTCTTTTGCAAAGCTTGATTCAGTCCGGCGTCAATCCATCGAGTTTGGAAGAGCAGACGCGCGCCGACATTGCTTGGCGGCGCATCATGGGCGGTCTTTACGGCTCTCGCATTCGTATCTCAGACAATCAAATCGACGAACAAATCAAACGTTTGCAAGCGGATGCGCAGAAAGAACAGTATCGCGTCGCCGAGATTTTTTTGTTCGCCACATCGGAAGATGAGCAATCTCAGGCGCTGACCGCCGCGAATTCGATTTTAGAGCAATTGCGTGCCGGCGCACCGTTTGAAGTGGCTGCGCAGCGCTTTTCATCCGCGCCCACGGCTGCCACTGGCGGCGATATGGGCTGGGTTTCACTCGACAGTTTTGATGATGCTCGAAAAGCCGCGCTACAGTCCCTGCCCGGTCCTGGCCTGACGAAGCCGATCACTGTCGAAGACGGGATTTACATTATGAATGTCGCCGCGAAACGGGACCCTTCCGAGACCACTACGCTGGTGGATGTCACCCGCATCGCGGTCAATGATGGATCTGAGCGCAGCCTACAAACCGCCCTGGACGATATCGACGACTGCGCCGGGATCGATGCGGTCGTGGAGGCAGATAACAATCTGCGTGCGGTGAGCCTGACGGATTTGGACGTTGAAGGTCTAGGCCCTGAAGGACAATCCATGGTTCTGAATACACCCATTGGATCCAGCACCGATATTTTTGCCCAATCGGGAACGCTCGTTGCAATGTTCGTCTGTGATCGAAAGAACAATATGGAGTCGGTCCCGGATCGCACTCAAATTGAAGACCGGCTGTACAGCCAACAACTGGGAATGATCTCCGAGCGCAGTCTGAGAAATCTTCGACGCGAAGCGACGATCATTCGCCGTCAGTAGACTGTTATGAAAACCACAGGTCTACCTCTCGCCATCACTATGGGCGATCCAGCTGGCTGCGGACCGCAAATCATCGAAAAAGCCTGGCGCGCGAAAGACGAAACCGCCCTGCCGGTTTTTTTTGTAATCGCGGACCCGCTTGTTTTTCCATTGGATCTGCCTCTACGAATGATCGAAAGCCCGGAACAAGCGGACCCTGTTTTTGCCGATGCGTTGCCGGTGCTGAAACTCGATCTCCAAGGCGTTGAGGCGCTGCAAACAGGTGTCCCCCAGGCTCATTATGCACCGGCGATCCTTGAAAGCATTCAGCGCGGTACAGAACTGGCGCTCGAAAACGCAATTGCGGGACTTGTAACGTGTCCGATTTCAAAATCGGTGCTCTATCAGGCGGGTTTCACTTTCCCAGGACACACGGAGTTCATCGCTCATTTGTGCGCGCAAGAGCGAAAAGCGGCGGTAGACCCGGTGATGATGCTTGTGGGCGGCGGCTTACGGGTGGCCTTAGCGACGATCCATGTGCCGCTTATGCGGGTCCTTGATCACTTAACGGCAGATCGTCTGAAGACGGTTATAGAGGTGACTGATCATGCCCTGCGGCGCGATTTCGGACTGAGCTCGCCAACCATCGCCCTGACCGGCCTCAACCCGCATGCCGGCGAGCAAGGCAGCATCGGTCATGAGGAGCACGACTTAATCAATCCGGTTGCCCAAACACTGCGCGCATCTGGCATCAAGGTGTCTGATGCGCGGCCCGCCGACACGGTCTTCCACGAAGCCTTGACGGGCGCCTTCGATGCGGTGATCGCTATGACCCATGATCAAGGACTGATCCCGGTCAAAACGCTGGATATGTGGGGCGGGGTCAATACCACGCTGGGGCTTCCAATTGTTCGCACCAGCCCCGACCATGGCACCGCTTATGACGCAGCTGCGCAAGGGGCATGCAAGGCCGAAAGCTTGATCGCTGCCATGAAGCTGGCCCAGGAGCTGGCTGAAACCCGCGCTCTAGCACATGCCTGATCGTGCCGACTTAACCCACGCCGCGGCGCGCAAGGCGTTGGGGCAGCATTTCTTATTCGATCCAAACATTTTGAACCGGACCGCCCTCGCGGCGGGCCTTTTGGACGGTCGCCATGTGATTGAGATTGGGCCAGGTCCAGGCGGATTGACGCGCGCCATTCTCGACAATGGCGCCGCATCGCTCACCTGTGTCGAAGCGGATGCGCGGTTCGCAACGGCGCTGCAAGCTTGGCCTGAGGCACAGGCCGGACGCCTCTACGTCCTTAAAGGCGATGCGCGGCGCGTGGACTGGCCGAGCCTCCCAAGCGTCCGCGAAGCAAATCAGCCTGTGATGATCATCTCCAACCTGCCCTACAATGTCGGAACGCCGCTTTTGGTGACTTGGCTCAAAGCCGGCAATTGGCGCGGTGAGATGGCGCTGATGTTTCAAAAGGAGGTGGCTCAGCGCGTTTGCGCGCGGCCTGGGTCGCGTCAGTATGGACGGCTCGCGGTTTTGACGGCCGCAGTCTGCGACGCAGCGATCGCATTTACCCTTCCCCCCGGCGCATTTCGCCCGCCCCCGAAAGTCGACAGCGCCGTGGTTGTGCTAAAGCCGCTGCCCCCGGAACACGCATTTCCTGCGCTCGCCGCGCTTGAGACCGTGGTCGGCGCAGCGTTCGCGCAACGGCGCAAGATGCTCAGGGTGGCCCTGAAACCTCTGGCCAAGTCTCATCGGATAGATGCCGAGGAATGGCTCAAAGCCTGTGAGATCGACCCAACGGCGCGCGCGGAAACGCTCTCTCAGGCGCAGTTTCGACATCTGGCGATCCATTTCGCCGGGGCGCGCAGATGATTCTAACTCTGTCCCAAGAAGACCTGTCGCTCGAATTTGATCCGTACGCTGGCGGGGCTGTGCGGGCCTTTCGTCATCGCGACTTGGACATTTTGCGACCGGGTCCGACCCGCGGCGGTTCGACATTCGATGCCCGCCAGTACGCTGCGTTCCCAATGGTCCCGTTTATTGGCCGAATACATCGCGGGCAATTCCACGCAGACGGTCGCAACGTTCAATTACCTGCAAATATGCCCCCAGAGCCGCACGCGATACATGGTCATGGCTGGCAAAACACTTGGACCGTGGAAACCAACAGCCGCGACCATGCGCACCTGATCTATCGCCACGCTGGGAGCGAATGGCCATGGTCCTACTACGCCGCGCAATCCTTCAAGCTGAGCGCGAATGACCTGATCATCGACCTATCCGTTTCCAATCACGCAGAGCAGCCGATGCCGTCTGGGATAGGCTGGCATCCCTATTTCTGGCGAGACGGCGCTCATCTACAAATGCCGACGACAGAGCTCTGGACGATGGATGGCATCACGGGCGCGATTGCTGCGAAAAGCGTCGGCGCTGACACCGATCTATCACGCGGCCGAGCGGTATCAGATTTGAGCATCGATGCTGCCTTCACAGTCGCGAATGATCCGATCCTGATGACGTGGCCGACCCATCGCGTGACGCTGACCCGCGATCCCGTCTTCGGGCAGGCCGTATTATATGTCCCAGACGGTGAGGATTACTTCTGCGCCGAACCTATTTCGCATGCGCCGAACGCGATCAATAGCGATTTGCCAAGTCATCAGACCGGTCTGCGCTGGTTACCACCCGGCGAGACACTGTCCGGCAGAATAACGCTTTCAATTGAACGCTAAAGCTCGCCCAAAAGCGTCCGCACATGATCTTCGAGTTTGTGTTCCCGAAGCCGTTTCGTGCGCTCAACGAGCAAAATCCGGCGCAGCTTTTCATAAGCCTCTTCGAGATGATCATTGATGATGCAATAGTCATAGCGGCGCCAATGCAGAATCTCGGCCTGCGCATCGCGCATGCGGCGCGCGACGATCTCTGGTGTTGAGCCCTGACGCAAGGACAGCCGGGCTTCGAGGGCCTCAATACTCGGCGGCAATACGAAAACCGACACACAATCATTCGGCATCTGATCGTGAAGCGCATCCGCGCCCTGCCAATCGACATCGAATAGGACATCATTGCCCGCTTCGAGCTGCGCCACGGTATCTGCGCGCGGCGTTCCATAAAAGTGATCGAACACTTTCGCCCACTCCAAAAACGCGCGATCAGCGATCATGCTGCGAAAGGCTGCTTCGCTGCGGAAATGGTAATCAACGCCATCGGTCTCATTCGGTCGTGGTTCTCGCGTGGTTGCAGAAACCGATAAGACAACATCATCGAATTCTTTCATCAGCATGCGCGCCAGTGTCGTTTTACCGGCCCCTGATGGGCTGGAAATCACCAGCATCAAGCCACGGCGCGGATCATTGTCTTGACTATTCGACATTCGCGGCCTGCTCCTTGAACTGATCGATTACGCTTTTGAGGGCGAGGCCTGCATTCGTCAAATCAATCGATGCCGACTTCGAGCATAGCGTATTGGCTTCGCGGTTTAACTCCTGAGCCAAGAACCCCAGATCGCGTCCCACCGCCGTTTCCGCAGCCAGCAATTCTTGGCCGCGTGCAATATGCGCACTCAGCCTATCTAATTCCTCTGTCACATCCGCCTTCGCGGCGAGGATCGCGATCTCGGCCGCGAGGCGCTCATCGTCGACCGCGCGCTCCACGTCGAGTTCTGCCAGGCGCGCTCGGTATTTTTCGCCAATTGATGCGCGTTGCGCATCGGCATACGCGCTAGCTTGGGTTGTTAACTCAATTATTTCGGACAATTGTCCGGATAAAAGGCCCGAAAGGTCCTGCCCTTCGGCCAGACGCGCGACGCGAAGCTTAGCAATGACATCGCGCCCAGTGGCACTGAGCGCGTCGAAAGCGCCATCAATTTCGACCAGATCACGCATGCTCCGCGTATCGGTTTCGACGACGCCTTTGATCGCCATCAGCGTTGCCAGCGCTGCGCCTGTGGCCATCGCCCCTTCGGCTTTTTCATAGGCCTCAAGCAGCGCGGTCAAGACCGATTCGTTGATCGAAACAGTCTCGGTCCCTTGCAGTTCAATCCGCAAGCTCAGCTGCAAATTTCCGCGATGAAATGCTTTACTCGCCGTGCTTCGTACATCTTTTTCGACCACTTCGAGGCCAGAGGGCAGATTCACGCGGATATCGAGACCGCGGCCATTGACGCTGCGCGCTTCCCAATGCCAACTCCCCCATTCGGCCTCCGCACTTGTTCGTGCGAAGCCTGTCATCCCTGATAGTCCCATCAATTCTCCCGTTCGCGGGCTATTTCTTTGCGTTCAAATTGTCGATATTTCGCAACGTTCTGGCGGTGCTCCGCATAGGTCTCAGCGAACAAGTGGCCGCCTCTGCCATCGGCAACGAAAAACACATAATCGGTTTCGGGTGGGTCGAGCACAGCGGCAATCGCCTCACGCCCCGGATTACAGATTGGAGTCTTCGGCAAGCCATCGATTTGGTAGGTGTTCCAGTCCGTCTTACGATCAATTTCGGAGCGATACAGCGTCCGCCTTTGACCTTGGCGATTGTAAAGCGGCTCGCCTTGAGAAACGCCATAAATGATCGTCGGGTCGCTCTGCAGGCGCATCCCCTTTTTGAGACGGCCGGTGAACAGACCGGCAATCAGAGGACGTTCCGTCGCTTTAGCGGTCTCTTTCTCGACAATCGAGGCCAAAATCACCGCTTCATAAGGCGTCTGCACTGGGATACCCGCCTGTCGATTGGGCCATAAGTCTTCGAGCAAGGCCTCTTGCGCCCGCTCCATACGCTCGAGGAACTGGGTTCGGGTCGTGCCGGCGCCGAAGGCATATGTGTCCGGCAACAAGACCCCTTCGTCAAAAGACCGATCGGGCATATCGCCCGTGAGCACGTCCGCCGCCTCGACGCGTCTTAGGATTTGTGCGGTCGTGAAACCTTCCGGGATGGTCAAACGAAACTCTATCACGTCGCCGTCAACCAATTGTGCCAGGATTTCATCGACCGTAGATCGGGCCGGAAACATGTAAGCGCCCGCTTTTATCGCGCTTTCATGACCATCCAATCGCGCCCTCCATCGGACGACACGCTTATCGGCGACCAGTCCATTCGCCTCCAATCGGGCGGCAACACTGGCGAGCCCTTCACCGCGCTCGACCGTAAACTCGGTTTGTTGCGCGAACGGGCCGGGTTCGCCAGCCTTGCCCATCAACCAATACCAGCCATAACCGGCAGCGCCCGCGCCAAGGATGGCGACCACGATGAACAGTGCAATAAGAGCCTTTAGGAAACGCATAACCTGCCTTTGTCCCAATCGCGCCCCATAAGACGGAGGGTCGCGACAGTCGCGGGTTTAGTCAACCTGCTTCAAGATTAAGCATGCATTGGTTCCGCCAAATCCGAACGAGTTCGTCATCGCGGCCCGCACTTGTCCTTTTTTGGCCGTGTGCGGGATCAGATCAATGGCCGATTCGACGCTCGGATTATCGAGATTGAGCGTCGGCGGCATCACTTGGTCGCGAATGGCGAGCGCACAGAATGCGGTTTCAATCGCTCCAGCCGCGCCCAATAAGTGGCCCACCGCCGATTTGGTTGAAGACAGCGATAGGTTCGCAGAATGCGCGCCAAACAATCGCTCCACCGCGCCGACTTCGCCTTCGTCGCCGCGTGGCGTCGAAGTGCCGTGTGCATTGATATAGTCGATTTGATCGAGACTGAGGCCGGTATTGCGCTCAGCGTGGTCGGCCGCCATTTTCATCGCCCGATAGCCGCCTTCAGCGCCCTCGGCTGGCGCCGTAATATGATGGGCGTCACCGGTGAGACCATAGCCAGCGACTTCCGCATAGATTTTCGCCCCGCGCGCCTTGGCGTGCTCATACTCTTCCAGCACGAGGATCGCAGCGCCTTCGCCCATCACAAACCCGTCACGATCGACATCATAGGGTCGCGAGGCACGTTTCGGTTCGTCATTAAACTTTGTCGACATCGCCTTCGCGGCGCAGAAGCCGGCGATTGCGAGCTCGCAAATCACGGCTTCAGACCCGCCGGCGACCATCACATCGGCATCGCCATATTCGATCAGCCGGGCCGAATCGCCGATCGCGTGCGCGCCTGTCGCACACGCAGTGACGACGGAATGGTTCGGACCCTTAAAACCATATTTGATCGACACCTGCCCGGAGGCGAGATTGATCAGCGCCGATGGAATAAAGAACGGGCTCACTTTGCGGGGCCCATTTTCATAGAGATTGATCGACGAGTCGTAGATGCTCTGCAGGCCGCCAATGCCCGACCCGATCAAAACGCCGGTGCGGTGCTGATCCTCTTCGGTCTCGGCGACCCAGCCGGAATCCTCCACGGCTTCAGCGGCAGCGCCGAGCGCATATAAGATGAACTCGTCGATCCGCCGCTGCTCTTTCGCACTCGCCACAGAGGCGGGGTCAAACGCGTGCGCATCATCGGCCTCGCCGCCGCCTCGGCCGCTTTTATACGGGACCTGGAAGGCTATCTTGCTGGCGGTATTGGCCGGATCAAACGTATCGATCGGACCGGCCCCGGATTCACCGGCAATCAGCCTTTCCCATGACGCCTCGCGATTGGCGGCGAGCGGCGAAATGATGCCAATCCCTGTAATAACAACGCGGCGCATTTAAGGCTCTCTAACCGACGTGCGCGTTAATATGCGAAACAGCATCTCCGACGGTGCGGATGTTTTCCTGCACATCGTCTGGAATTTCGATGTTAAACTCTTCTTCGAAAGCCATCACAAGCTCAACCAAGTCGAGCGAGTCTGCCCCCAAGTCGTCTATAAAGCTTGCGCTTTCTACGACCTTATCTCCCTCCACATCGAGATTTTCGACAACAATTTTTTTAACACGCTCAAGAACGTCAGACATGGATACCTCTCTGATATTGTCTGATGGATAGGCTTCTACGGGCCATGGTGTTGCCGTTAGCACACACTTTGTAACAACGCCAAGCCCCGCATACTGTTGAAAGTGCGATGATTAGATCATCGCCATCCCGCCATTTACATGCAGGGTTTGCCCCGTGACGTAAGCAGCTTGATCTGAAGCGAGATACACCGCTGCTGCTGCAATGTCGCTGCCTTGCCCCAATCGCCCGGCCGGAATTTGTCCGAGCAAAAGGTCTTTTTGGGCCTCAGGCAACCCGTCTGTCATGGGTGATTCGATGAATCCAGGGGCGATCGTATTGGCCGTGATCCCACGGCTTGCCACCTCCTGCGCAAGCGATTTCGTAAACCCGATCATGCCTGCCTTGGACGCACAATAGTTCGATTGTCCGGGGTTTCCGGTCACGCCAACAATCGACGTAATGCCAATGATTCGGCCGGTGCGCGCCTTCATCATGGGTCGAACCGCTTTTCGGCAGAGTCGGAAATAACTCTCCAGATTGACCCTCAGAATATCCTGAAAGTCGTCATCCTTCATCTGCATGAGCAGCTTGTCGCGGGTGACCCCGGCATTGGCGACGAGAATATCGAGCTTGCCCGCGGCATCGATGGCTTGCCCGACCAAGGCGTCGGCTTGCTCCGGATCGGACAGGTCACACGGCGTAATGTGCGTGCGACTGGCGAGCTCAGACGCAAGGCCCTCGAGCTTCTCAAGCCGCCGACCCGACAATACGACCTCCGCACCAGCGGCATGCATGGTCCTGGCAATCGCCTCACCAATTCCGCCAGTGGCGCCTGTGACGAGCGCGGTTTTCCCGCTCAGATCAAACATGTTTCCCTCTCCTCACGTTTATCCATTGAGCCGCTCAGCGACCGCGTCAATCTCTTCTGGCGTCCCCATTGTTACCCCATCGAGCCCACGCACGGTTCGTCGATTCATGACACTCAAAACCTTTCCGGCACCCGCTTCAACAAATAGATCAACGCCCTGCTCCGCCATCAATTGCACCGATTCCGTCCAGCGCACGCGTCCGGTCACTTGCGCCTTTAATTGGTCGCGTAAGGCATCGGGGTCGCGGGTCGTTGCGGCGGTTATGTTGGCCACCAATCGTGTCGATGGCGGCTTGATGTCAATCTCGGCAAGCGCCTCTGCCACCGCATCTGCCGCGGGCTGCATCAGCGAACAATGGAACGGGGCTGAGACGGGCAAAATCACCGCCTTTTTCACCCCCGCATCTTTCGCGCCGGAAATGGCCCGTTCCACCGCCGCGCGGGCGCCTGAAATGACAATTTGCCCAGGCGCATTGTCATTCGCGACCTCGCACGGGCCATCCGAGGCCGCGAGCGCGCAAAGGTCCGCCGCCTGCTCTGGGCTCGCCCCGAGAAGCGCCGCCATTGCGCCTTGCCCATCCGGAACAGCGGCCTGCATCGCATTGCCGCGAATGCGCAGCACTTTTGCGCAATCGCCGACTGATATCGCCCCCGCCGCGGCCAGCGCTGAATACTCCCCAAGGGAATGACCTGCCACAAATGCCGCGTCCTTGGCCCCAATCCCATGTGCATCTTCAAGCGCGCGCATCGCCGCCAGGCTCACCGCCATCAAAGCCGGTTGTGTGTTTGCCGTGAGTTTCAGGTCGGCTTCAGGCCCAGACCAGATCAAACCTGATAGGCGCTGACCAAGCGCCTCATCCACCTCGTCAAAGACGGCTTTCGCCGCTGGATAAGTCTCCGCGAGGTCGCGCCCCATACCAATGAACTGGCTGCCCTGCCCCGGAAAGATAAACGCAAACTTGCTCATATGCGCTCCGATACTCGAATTGGCGCCCGCTTAAGGCGCTGCGCGAAAGTGCGCAAGTATCGGGTGGCGGTTCATTTTGTGTCGCGTTAGGCGAATGGAGAGCGAACCAAGAGGTGACGATGATCGACCAGACGGCGAAAGCAAAGACATTCAGCAGGCTCCATCAGGATGGCTGCTTTATTATACCGAACCCATGGGATGTGGGCTCCGCCAAACTCCTCGAAGGTATGGGGTTCGCGGCGCTGGCGACGACGAGCGCGGGTTTTGCGCGCTCGACCGGGGTCGAAGACTATGAAGTGACCCGAGATCAGGTCTTAGAACATGCCAGGAACCTTTGCGGCGCGACGGAGATCCCGGTCTCGGCCGACCTCGAAAATGGTTTCGGACACGCTCCAAAGGACTGTTTCGAAACCATATCACTGGCCGCCTCCGTCGGCTTGGTCGGTGGCTCGATCGAAGACTTCTCAGGACAAGCCGGTCAGCAATACCCCATCGCGCAAGCCAAAGACCGGATCGCCGCCGCTGTCGAGGCCGCTGATGCGCAAGCCTTCAAGTTTACATTGACCGCGCGGGCGGAGAATTTCTTCACCGGCATGCCAGACCTTGCGGATACGATCGCGCGCTTGCAGGCATATCAAGACGCCGGCGCCGATGTCCTATACGCACCTGGCCTCAAAACGCTTAAGGATATTCAGTCAGTGCTCTCGGAAGTCGACCGGCCCGTGAATGTCCTGCTGGGGCCACAGGCGGGACTACGACCAGTCACCGAATTGGCTGCTCTCGGAGTGCGACGCATCAGTCTGGGCTCAGCGCTCGCCAATATCGCTATGGACGCGATCATTAAAGCGGGCGACGAACTGCTGAGTACGGGGACATTTACGTTTCTCGCTGGCTTGGAGGACCCCGGGCGGATGACAGACCTGATGTTTGGACGCAAGAGCGCAGAGTGATCGCATTCACCTGCACCAATTGCCTTGATTTTTGGGTCGGCATGCGCTTTACGACGCGCTTCGAATGGATCGCGGTCCTCAATTCCGGAATGAGCCGGTTGCGAGGGGCCATCGTCGAAGGGATTTCCCGCCCATCTGCGCCGCGACCCAAGATTAGGGAAAGACATTATGGCACTTTATGAGCATGTCCTCATTGCGAGGCCAGACATTTCACCTGCGCAGGTGGAAGGTCTGATGGAAGAGCTCTCAACCTTCCTCGACAAGCAAGGCGCAAAAGTCAGCAAAACCGAATATTGGGGTTTGCGGAACTTATCCTATCCGATCAACAAACAGCGCAAGGGACACTATTCCTTGCTCAATATCGATGGTCCAGCCCAAGCGATCCACGAATTAGAGCGTCAGCATCGGATTTCCGATGACATCATGCGCTACATGACCATCAAAGTGGACGAGCTCGACGAGAGCCCATCTCCGATGATGAGCCGCAAAAACCGTCGTGACGACTAGAAGAAGGACACAAGAGTATGGCTTCTAGAACCCCTACGGGCATGAACATCACCAACATTCCCGCGCGGCGCTCGTTCGGACGGCGTCGCAAAGTCGATCCATTTTCAGGCGCTAAGGCTCCGAAGATCGACTATAAAGACGTTAAAATGTTGCAGCGCTACATCTCCGAGAAAGGCAAAATCGTCCCGTCTCGGATCACCGCTGTGAATTTCAAAAACCAACGTAAACTGGCCAAAGCAATCAAACGCGCGCGGATGCTCGCCCTGCTGCCATTTACGGTCAAGTAAAGGAGACTGACCAATGCAAGTTATTCTCCTTGAACGCGTGGAAAACCTTGGTGGCCTCGGCGACGAGGTCAGCGTTAAAAATGGATTTGCGCGAAACTTCCTGCTTCCAAAAGGCAAGGCGCTGATCGCAAATTCACAAAACCGCGCACGTTTCGAAGCAGAGCGCGAAGCTCTGGAAAAACGCAATGCTGAAGCGCGGGACATGGCGACAACAGCGGGCGCAAGCCTGGACGGAAAAACCTTCGTCCTCATCCGTCAGTCAGGGGCAACCGGTCAGCTCTATGGCTCGGTCTCAGCCCGCGATATTGTCGAAGCCGCTGGCGATGCCGGACATGCCATCAAGCGCGAACAAGTGCGCCTGAACGCACCGATTAAGACGCTTGGCTTGCACGAAGTCGGCATTCGTTTGCACGCAGAGGTCCGCGTCGACGTCACCGTCAATGTCGCCCGCTCGGAAGATGAAGCCGAGCGCCAGGCCGCTGGTGAAAACATTATCGAGACCTTGCAGGCCGAGCAGCAAGCCGCCGCGGATGAGCAAGCCTCCGAAATGGCCGAGGCGGCCGCGGAGCTGGACACGGCGCCAGAGGGCGACGACTAGGGCTTGGCATCAATCTTTAATGAAAAAGCCGTCCTCTCAGGACGGCTTTTTTGCATCTCTGGACGTTTATTTCAGCCCGCATGCACCTCATAGCGAAACTCCATCATACGATTGAGCAGGTCGCTTTCATAATTGCTCGGGACGGTCTTTTGACCAATCAACCAAGCATAGACCTCCCAATCAGGTGTCGCCAATAAGCGCTCAAATTCTGACAAATCTTCGACGCTCAAGGATGCGATATGGGCGTCTGCGAATGACCCCATTAATAGGTCCATTTCGCGAAATCCCCGGCGCCAAGCGCGAAATTTGAGTTTTCGACGTCTCTCGTCCAAAGGTTCGTCTTGCATCGTCACGCTCCGACTTTCACCTGACTTAGATCGAAACCACCTGTTTGGACAGAGATTTCATGTCGCGGGCATTTGATCTCTCCTTGTAAGCCTTGGGCGGATCAGCCCATAAGTTACGGATGCGCGACGAACGTTTGTTTCCGCTCTACCAACCGCTCGACTCCTTGCCGGGCATTGGCGCGAAATTGAAGCCCGTCTTGGAACACTTGGTCGGCGGGGCAACGGTGTGGGATTTGCTCCTACACATGCCTGAACGCTGGCTCGATCGCCGCCCTCGGGGTCAATTTGATGAGCTCGTGCCGGATGAGGTCGCCACGGTTCGGGGCGAGGTCCACGCCGTGAAAGCGCCTTATAATGAACGCGCACCAACGCGCATTCTTCTGTTTGACGGATCAGGGTTCCTAACGCTGACTTATTTTCGCGCCGATAGCCGATGGTTGCAAAGCCAATTCCCGGTCGGAAAAGAGCGGATCGTGTCGGGCAAAGTCTCCGAATGGCAAGGCGAGCGCCAAATGAGTCATCCTGACTTCGTGATGGATCCGGAACGCGGCGAATTCCCGCCGCCGGTCGAACCGATTTATCCTCTGACAGCAGGGCTGACCAATAAACGCGTCCACACATCGACAAAGGCGGCCGTCGAGCGAATCGCCGAGGACCTTCCGGAATGGATCGACGCGAACCTTTTGGCACAGCAAAACTGGCCGGGATTCCGCGATGCCATGCAATCGGTGCATGCGCCAAGCGCGTGGGACGAAGCGCGCTTTGCCCTGGCCCGTACGCGCTTGGCCTATGATGAAGCGCTCGCCCGCGAGCTGACGTTTTCGCGGGCCCGGGCGGCCCGACGCTCCAGTGAGGCGAATGTCGTCGCGCCGCAAAGCGCTGCTTTGAACCAGCTCGTCGGGACTCTGCCTTACAAACCCACCGCAGCTCAAATCAGGGTAACAAAAGACATTATGAGCGATCTCGGAAAACCTTATCCGATGCGCCGCATGTTACAGGGTGATGTTGGCTCTGGGAAAACGTTGGTCGGGGCGTTTAGCGCTGTCCAAGCGGCAGAAGGTGGTTTCCAAACCGCATTTATGGCGCCGACCGAGGTGCTGGCACGCCAGCAATACGATACGATGGATGAACTCTTGTCGCCGCTTGGATACTCTGTTGCCGCGCTCACCGGACGCGACAAAGGCAAAGCGCGTGAGGCTACGCTGATGGGATTGGCCGACGGCTCGATCCAAGTCGTCGCTGGCACGCACGCGCTGTTTCAAGAAGGCGTCCAGTTTAGGCGCCTCGCTATGGTGATCGTTGATGAGCAGCATCGATTTGGCGTGGCCGACCGCATGAAGCTGATCAGCAAAGGGAAATCGCCGCATATGCTGGTCATGTCGGCGACGCCGATCCCACGCACCTTAGCGCAAACGGTGCATGGCGATCTTGATGTTTCGATCCTCGACGAGAAACCCGCTGGGCGCCAACCGGTCGAGACCCGCGCCATTCCGGATACGCGGATTGCCGAGATTATCACAGCGGTCGGCCGGGCCGTTCAACGCGGCGAGCGCGCATTTTGGGTCTGTCCGCGGGTCGATGCGGATGATGAAGAGGACAGTTCCGCAGTCGCCCGTGCTGCGATGCTGAGCGAGACTTTGAAAACCAAGGTCGGGCTCGTGCATGGCAGAATGGCAGGCGCAGAAAAAGACGCGGCTTTGGATGCCTTTCGCAACGGCGCGACACAGATCCTGGTTGCAACAACGGTCATCGAAGTTGGCGTCGATGTTCCAGCTGCCACCATTATGGTGATCGAACGCGCTGAAGGCTTTGGATTGGCGCAATTGCACCAATTACGCGGCCGCGTTGGTCGAGGCGACCGCGCAAGTTTTTGCCTACTCTTATATCGAGCACCGCTGACAGAGACGGCGCGCGAACGCCTTGATACGCTGCGGCGAACCGAAGACGGGTTCGAAATTGCTGAAGCTGATTTTAAGTTGCGGGGGGCTGGCGATCTGCTTGGCAAAGCCCAGTCTGGCGCGATCAATTACCGGTTGATTGAGTTCCCAGCACATAGCGACCTAATTGAAATCGCGCGCAAAGATGCGCAAGCCGCCGCCAATCGTGCCGACGAGATCGATCCGCGACGAGCTGAGGCATTAGGCTTGCTTAGTCAGCTGCTCAGTCCGGACCTCAGATTCAACGACTGACGGCACCGAGACCGGCTCCGGCGGGACGTAATCCGGCACCACCAAGCCCGCGGTGAGGATCATCTTGGCACCCTCTTCAACCGACATATCAAGCGCGACGACTTCGGTCTCTTCGACATAAATCAAGAAACCCGAGGTTGGATTCGGCGTTGTCGGCACGAAGACACCGATTTTGGCGGTCCCGAGTTTCGCGCCGATTTCGCCTTTTGCATGCGAGGAGACAAACCCAACGCACCAGGATCCTTTTTTGGGGTATTCAATCATCACGCAGCGATCAAAACTCGCTTGCTGATTGTTCGCTAAGACTTCGGTCAACTGTTTGATGGCCGCGTATACGTTCCGAACCAGGGGAATGCGGCTGAGGATGCGATCGGTTGCCGAAAGCAGAGATCGCCCGACCAGGTTTGCTGTGATCGCGCCAAGAATCGTCAAGGCAATCACCAATACCAGCACCCCAAAGCCCGGGATTGCATAATTGGTATAAGTTTCCGGCTGCAATAGCGGCGGCAGCAGCGGCTTGACCCGACTGTCGATAAAATTGATCAAGAATTGCAGAATGAAAAACGTCGCAGCAAGCGGCGCGGCAATCACCATGCCAGCAAAAAAACGCCCCCGCAGCCAGGCAAACAAGCCCACTGGCTTTGGCGGCCCCATATCCGGGATCATCTCTTTCGGCGTCTTACCCTTCGACATTTTCAGTTCCTTCGCCACAGCATGCTATACACTTATAGGTTGGCGATACCTAGTTTGACGTTAATTATGGCGAAGATGGGAAACATTTCTGACTTTGAGACACGCGTCGGAGCCTTATTCACAAGCGTTTTTGGTGGATCGGCCCGCCTCGAAAGCATGAAGCGGTTGTCGGGCGGTGCGAGCCAAGAAACCTGGGCACTCTCCGGGAGTGGTCAGACAGCAATTCTGCGCCGCGCTCCTGGAGGGACGAGCAATGCGCGCTCCAGCGCCGCAATTGGACTGCCGATGGAAGCCAAACTGATTCAAATCGCGAGCCGATCGGGTGTGCCAGTGCCCAAGGTCTTGCATGTGTTGGGACCGGCGGATGCTTTAGGGGACGGATTTCTGATGAACCGGGTTGAGGGCGAGACAATTGCCCGTCCGATTTTGCGGAATGACACGTATGCGGCGGCGCGGGCGACCTTGGCGGCGCAATGTGGGCAAGCGCTCGCGGCCATCCACGCGACCGATCTCAGCGCATTGCCAGCGGACCTACCGGTCAGTGATGGGCTGGCGCAGATTGCGCAATATGAAGAGATTTATCGTGGCTTTGAAACACCACGCCCGGTTTTTGAGCTGGCTTTGCAATGGCTCAAAACGCATGCGCCAACGCCGCGACCGACGGTGCTCGTCCACGGTGATTTCCGGCTCGGCAACTTGATGGTCGATGAGTCGGGCTTGGCCGCGGTGTTAGACTGGGAGCTCGCCCATTTGGGCGATCCACGCGAGGACATCGCTTGGATCTGCGTCAACTCCTGGCGTTTTGGCGTCACCGAAAAACGGGTCGGCGGCTTCGGCACGCTTGAAGATCTGCTTGCGGCCTACAATCGGGCCTCGGCTCTTGAAATCACACCGCGAGAGATTGATTGGTGGGAAATGCTTGGATCGCTGAAATGGGGAATCATGTGTATGATTATGTATGAGGCCTTTCGATCTGGCGGCGACCCGAGTGTGGAGCGCGCAGCGATTGGCCGGCGCGTCTCTGAAACAGAAATCGACCTCATCAATTTGTTGGAGGCGGCCCATGCATGACCAGCCCAGTGTCCGAGACCTGATTGAGGCGGTGAAGAACTTTGTTGATGAAACGGCGGCGCCAAATCTCAAGGGGCACGCCGCATTCCATGCCCGCGTCGCAAGCAATGCGCTCGCCACGGTGCTCCGCGATATGGGTGCGCGGCCGACAAATGATGCCGCTGAACGGACCCGGCTGATTGCTTTGCTTAATGCAAACCCGGAATCTGATTTGACGGACTTAAACGCTGACCTCTGCCAGCGCATTCAATCCGGCGCTATGACGCTTGCAACCCCAGGCCTGCTCGAACACTTGAAAGCGACGACGATCGCGCAAGTGAAGGTCGACCAACCGCGATATTCCGGCTTGAAAACCGCAACCCGTTAGGCCGAACAACTGCCTCCGCCGAGGACGCAAAATTGGGCACAATAGACATGGTTGAGCGGCACGCTTTGGCGGGCTTCGGCCAAGGTCTGACCCAGCTCGAAGCGCTCATCATACGGCAAGAGTGTACAGGCCAGAACGGAAGCCTTCGCGGCGCCTTTGCGCTTCACCACCATGCGCTGTGAGGCACACATTAGGTCGCTTGGGTCGATCCCGAGAATGCCCCAGCACTTTGTGGTGATTTCTGGCGGGTCTTCACCCGGACGCATTTCCGGAAATAGGACCATCTGTTTCGGATTCGAAGGATCGATGGCAAGACCTTCCGCAGCGATGAGATCCGCATATCCCTGACGCGCAACCTCGTCACGCTCGCCCCAAATCGTGCGACCAGCCAACGCCAAATGAAACTGGTTCTCTGAGAGCCATCGCAGGCCTCTGATGGCGTGCGCAAACGCTCCGGCGCCCCGCTCCAGGTCATGCCGCTGTTCCGAAAAGTGATCCAGACTCACGCGCATGGTTAGCCGTGCTCCAAACTCCTCTCGCAGCGCGATTAAGCCGCCTTTGATGCGCGGACGCATCATCGGTTGCATCGCATTGGTGAGCATGAGTACCGAATGACCGCGGAATAGTACGGCGCGTAAAATATCGAGCATGTCCGGCGCCATAAATGGCTCACCGCCGGTAAACCCGACTTCAATCGCGTCTTCTCCGGCCGCCTCAAGTTCGTCTAAAAATGGTTCAACATCAGCAAGACTAAGATAGACCAAGCGATCATTGCGGGGCGAACTCTCAATATAGCAATTTGCGCATGCGATATTACACAGCGTTCCTGTATTAAACCAAAGCGTTTTTGTTTTGGAATACGAGACCCAAGCACGCTCTTCGCCTTTCGCCGTCACCAAAGGGTCACGGAACTTTTCGATATATACTGTATCGGCCATATGCATCGCTTACTCGCTTTCGCGCGCTTGCGAAGTCACAAATCCGTTAGCACCGCGCGGAATCAGCTGAGTTGATCAGAGTTTGGGCCGTCTTCCAGAAACGCGATGACCGCATCCCAGTGCGCGAGCGCTTCAACATCCCCCATAGCTGCGACTTCAGCAGCACGCAGCGTTGCAATCACACTGGCATCCTCGCCATATTGCGACATTAACGCGAGTGCTGCGTCTCGGGCATTTGTTTGCGCGCTCATTGCCAGTGCTCCGCAATCCAGGGGGTTGGTTTGACGTGTTTATAGAATTTCTTGTGAAGCGGCGCACGCCATCGCCCATCGCGCGCCTCGTCGGGGTCTGGGCGTCCGGTAAACGCAACCACTTTTGTTTCCTTTGGCAGTTTCGGAGTGAGAAACCAGTTCATCGGAAAGCGCGGCATCAAAGAGTGTTTGAAGCTCAAGCACCACGCCTCCGGCCAATAGACTTTATCTGGGATCATGGCCGAGACATATTGCTGGCTGGCCCGAAACTCCGCATGGATAGGCGCGTTATCCTTTTGATATTTCTCGAAGATTTCTGTGTGTTCCCCAATCGTCCATTTATAGACAGAGGTGTTGCCGATGCCCATCCCCTTTTGCGTCCAGTTTTCGGCGATGCACATTTTGCCGGGATGATACTCCCAAAACGGGTCCATGTTGCCTGTGACGATCAAGTCCACATCTAAGAACAAAACCTCACCTTCCAGCCCGCCCAAGCCAGGCTGCCAGAGCGAAATTTTGCGCCAAGGCCACCAGCGATACTTGTCCGGCAAATCAATGGGCGGGAGTGGTTGATACTCGACATCCGGCAAAAGCCCGGATTGATCATCTGTGAAGCAGACAAACCGCAAATCCCCTGTTACGTTGCGGCGAACCATATTGTATAAACGGTTGGCGAATTGCGCTGGATATCGCTCGCCCCATTTCATACAAATCACTGTTTTTACCATCCACAATGACTAATCGCTTTCGGGTCTCAGCGCCAGCAGCGATGAAATACGGATTGCAGTTCACAGCGTTTTTTTGACATCCGATCTGAAACGTGTGTCGTATCCATTCCGTACACTTTTTGCGCGTGGAGAAAGCATCATATCCGGATCGTTATCCCCCCCGGCCATCATGTGGTTCCGCCGCGACCTTCGCCTTCACGACAATCCAGCGCTCAGCACCGCCATGGCAGCGACGCAAGGTCATGTGATCTGTTTATACATCCTCGAAACGCCGCCGATTGGCCGCAGGCTCGGAGGCGCTTCGAAATGGTGGCTCGAGAAATCACTGATCGCGCTTCAAGCCGACATTGCCGCGATGGGCGGGCAGTTGGTGCTTCGGTCTGGCGATCCTGCAACCGTTCTCAGTGATCTGATCGCCGAAACGGGAGCCAGATCGGTGTTCTGGAACCGCCGCTATGACCAACCCGGACGCACGGCAGATAAACAGATTAAAGCCGATTTTAAGGCACGTGAGATTGATGTGCAGAGCTTTAACGGCTCTTTGTTGACCGAACCCTGGACGCAAACGACCGGCTCGGGCGGATATTACAAAGTCTACTCGCCCTATTGGCGATCGGTCCAGGCGAATTACAGACCAGAGGCACCGCAGCCCGCGCCAGAGGCCTTACTGGATCGTTCGCTGTCGAGCGAGGCGCTGGACGATTGGCACCTGCACCCGCAGGCGCCGGATTGGTCTACCGGCTTTGAGGAGCCGTGGACACCGGGGGAAGCGGGCGCCAAAGACCGGCTGTTTCGGTTTTTAACCGGCCCCCTCAGTAAATATCAGGATGACCGCAATCGACCCGATCTTGAAACCGGAACATCTGGTCTGTCGCCGCATTTAGCATTTGGCGAAATCAGCCCGGCACAGATTTGGCGCGCGGTAAAGGCGCGGATCGCGGATGGCTCCGCCGACGAACAGAGCGCGCAGGTTTTTCTTTCTGAGATCGCCTGGCGAGACTTTTCTTATGTCTTACTATTTCACAATGCCGATCTCGCGACAGAGAACTTCAAAGCCGATTTCGATCTTATGCCGTGGCGCGATGATCAGGCTGCATTGACCGCCTGGCAACGTGGGCAGACCGGTTACCCGATTGTTGATGCGGGGATGCGCCAGCTCTGGCAAACCGGCTGGATGCACAATCGTGTCCGGATGATTGTTGCGAGTTTTTTGACCAAGCATCTCTTAATCGATTGGCGCCATGGTGAAGATTGGTTCTGGGACACTCTGGTCGATGCCGACCCCGCTTCAAACAGTGCCAGTTGGCAATGGACGGCCGGATCCGGCGCCGATGCGGCGCCCTATTTCCGCGTCTTCAATCCCATTACCCAAGGCGAAAAGTTCGACGAGACAGGCGACTATGTCCGCAAATGGTGTCCGGAATTGGCGCACTTACCACGTAAATTTCTCTATCAGCCATGGGCGGCGGGCCCGGCGATCTTAAAGGATGCCCGCATTACACTCGGCAGTGATTATCCCCGCCCCATTGTCGATCATAAATATGGGCGGCAACGTGCGCTCGATGCCTATGAAACCCTCAAGCAGAGGCGGGATGCGGCATGAAGCGGATTGCCATCATCGGATCAGGAATTTCAGGCCTTGGCGCGGCTTACGCGCTGAAGGATACCGCTGACATTGCCGTGTACGAAGCCAATGATCGCCCCGGCGGACACGCTCATACGATGGCGGTCGATTATGAGGGTGAGACGATCCATGTCGATGTTGGCTTCATTGTCTATAATGCTTTGAACTATCCGAACCTGATCGGTTTTTTTGACGTGCTGCGTGTCCAAACAGAAGCCAGCGATATGAGCTTCGCCGTATCGAATCCGGACGGATATGAGTGGGCCTCAACATTGAACGGGATATTTGCGCAACGGCGAAATCTGTTGCGGCCCAAGTTTCATCGATTTTGGCGGACGATTTTGAAATTCAACGATCTTGCGCGGGCTGAGCTCGCTGCGGGCGCGATTGAAGAGGTTTCCCTCGGCGGTTGGTTGTCCAAACACAGTTTTGACCAAGACTTTTTAGACAATTACATTCTGCCTATGGGCGGGGCGATTTGGTCAACGCCAGAAGCTGAGATGCTCGATTATCCGGCCAAGAGCTTTTTTCAATTCTTCGAAAATCATCGCCTAATGCATAAAGAGCGACCGAAATGGCGGACGGTGTCTGGCGGCTCGCGGCGCTATGTCGAGGCCGTTGCTGGCGAGCTCGGTGAGCGCTTATTTCTCAACACAAAAGTGACGCAAGTCGCGCCGTTCGGCGAGAAAGTGAAAGTCAGTCTTTCGAATGGGCAAAACGAACTCTTTGACGATATCATTCTCGCGACGCATTCCGATACGGCGCGCAAGCTGCTTGATCCGGCCTATGACTCGCAGCGCATTTTACTCGGTTCGGTTCGCTATCGCCCCAACACAATCTACCTCCATCGCGATCCAAGCCTGATGCCAAAGCGAAAGGCCGCCTGGGCCAGTTGGAATGTGATCAAGCAAGGGACGCCGGAAATCTGCCTGACCTATTGGATGAACCGGCTACAGAACTTGCCAGAGTCTTCGCCGCTATTTGTGACGCTAAACCCAGAACGCCCCCCCGCGGACGCCTTGACATTCGCCAAAATGGAAAAAGCACACCCGCAATTCGACCAGCCGGCAGAAACGGCCGTTCGGGCGCTCAAACGCAATTTGGGTCAGGATCGGATCTGGTTCGCTGGCGCTTGGATGGGCAGCGGATTTCATGAGGATGGCCTTAAAGCAGGCTTAGCGTGCGCGCTGTCTTTGGGCGGTCAGGTGCCGTGGACGGTCGAAGACGTTGATACGGTCGATCCCAAACCCTCGAGCGCTGGACCGGTCGCGTCCAATGCGGACGTCTTGCCATCGTGACGAATCATCCGGCCCTCCGCTTGCTCAAAGGGCACACCGTGCACCAGCGCTCGGTGCCGTTTCAGCACCGCTTTAAGTATGGCCTCGCCTTCATTGATATCGACATTGACCGGCTGGAAACCGCAAGCACGCAATCGGTTTTATTTGGCGTCGAAAAAAGTCGACTGTTTTCCTTCGATCGAAGGGATCATGGCCCGCGCGATGGGGGTCCGCTGCGCCCTTGGGCGGAGGATCAGTTCCGCCGCGCTGGGGTCGATATGTCCGACGGGTTCTTTCGGTTGATCGCACTGCCGCGGCATACTTTCTACAAGTTTGCGCCGATTTCACTCTGGCTCGGACACGGTCCTAACGGCGCACTGCGCGGGGTCCTGTATGAGGTCAATAACACGTTTGGCGAAACGCATATTTATGTCGCTAAAACCCCCGCTGACAAAAAACACAAACACGCAACCGACAAAGCATTTCATGTCTCACCGTTTTTCGATGTCAGCGGGACGTATCAATTCACTTTGCATTGGGACCACCGGCGCCTGAACTTGGTGGTTGCGACTGTGGAAGGCGGAAAGCAGACACATGTGGCAACTATCTCCGCGACATCACAACCGGCCACCACGACCGCTTTCGCCAAACTTGCGGTCACCAAGCCACTTTCGAGTTTGGGCGTCAGCGCGGCGATCCACTGGCAAGCCCTCAAGCTTTGGCTGAAAGGTGCAAAATATCATTCAAAACCAAAGCAATCATCTGTGCGTACAACGATTGCAACACAAAGAAGTCCGGCTGCAAAAACAGCACCTATTCAGGAGACGACCGTATGAGCTTCACCACCCTAGACCATGACGTAGAAGCCCAATCCAATTTGATATCGGCATCGCCCGATACGCTGCGTCGCTTATCGGGGGTGCCGGCTGGGTTTCGCTTGGGGGGCATGATGCTTTTGCGGGCAAAACGCGGCAGCATTCGGTTTGATCTGCCTGACGGACGAAAGCTCTTGTTTGATCATGGTGAGAAAGGCCCCAACGCCGTTGTTGAGGTGCACGATTTCGATTTTGCGCGACGCGCGGTGGCAGGTGGCGATATCGGCTTTGCCGAGAGCTATATGGATCAAGCATGGTCGACCCCAGACTTGACCTCTGTATTAGAGTTTTTCTCAGAGAATTTCGAAGCCGCAGGTCAACTTGCGGTCGGCGGCTTTATGGTGCGCCTCAACAATATGGTGCGCCATTTCTTCAATCGGAACTCGAAGGCGGGATCCAAACGCAATATCGAAGCGCATTATGATCTCGGCAATGATTTTTACGAGCTGTGGCTCGACAAAAGCATGACCTATTCCTCCGCTCTTTATGCTGGTCAAACCTTGAGCCTTGAAGACGCACAGGCAGCAAAATATGCGCGCATTTGCGACGAGTTGGATGTCATGCCAGGAAAATCCCTGCTTGAAATCGGCTGCGGCTGGGGTGGGTTTGCAGAATATGCGGCGAAAGTGCGCGGCGCGCACGTAACGTGCCTTACGATCTCGCCCGCCCAACGCGACTGGGCGCTCGAACGGATGCAACGCGAAGGCTTAAGCGAGCGCGTAAATATCCGTCTGGAAGACTATCGCGATCATACCGGCACTTATGATGGTGTTGCCTCGATCGAGATGTTTGAAGCAGTCGGTGAGCGTTTCTGGCCGAGCTACTTTACCAAAGTCTCCGATAGCCTCAAAGATGGCGCCAGAGCGGCTTTGCAGATTATCACCATTCAGGACTCCCTCTTCCCACGCTATCGCAAACGTGCGGATTTCATCCAACGATACATTTTCCCGGGTGGCATGCTGCCGAGCGAGCTCGCTCTGCGCGAGCAGGTTATGGCCGCAAATCTGCAAATCGATAACACGCACTATTTCGGCGCGGACTATGCCAAAACACTTCGCATTTGGGCGAAAGCATTTGAAGAAAAATGGGGCCAAATTGCTGCGCTCGGATTTGATGAAAGGTTCCGTCGATTGTGGCGCTTTTACCTAAGTTACTGCGAAGCCGGTTTCGATAATGGTCGGATTAATGTCGGCCACTTCACTCTATCGAAGCGTTAGACCGTGACCGAAAATTTAAAGTTGTAAAGAAATCGTTTATACCTCCGGTTTAGATTCGGCTGACCAATCGGAGGCTGATGATGATGTTGAGCTGGTTTAAATCACTGTCCAAAATCAAACCCCTACCCCGCAAAACGATGGAATTGCAGGCCAATCTGCAGGCCATTGGCGGATTGCCGATGCATGGCGAAGCGGAGTTTGAAACGTATGAAAATGGCGAGTGGGAATTCGAGACGGAAGTCGATTTCAGAAATGGATCACCAGCTGAACCGCTCACGGTCTACATGAAAGGGCGTCCAATCATGAGCCTCCGCGCAGAATATGACGAGTCGGAAGGGAAGCTGTCTTCGCGGCGCGGCGATATTTTGAGCGTCACCCCTGAGGAAGGCATGCCGATCGAGGTCAAACGCGGCGGACAAACGGTTTTGGCGGGACAATTCGAGCGCCACCCGAAATTCGCCTAATAAAGCGCGTTCAGCACATACTCGATCTCTTGACCACGCGCTTCGAAGGCGAGCTTTACCCACCGCGACTGGCGATCATACCATAAGTCTACCGTCAGGTCAGAGATGAGCCGATAGTGCGTCGCTTCGATCTCTTGGTCACCGACACGCACGGTGTCTTCGCCCAACACTTGCACATCCATATCAATGACTTCGCCCGTTTCCGTCGATAGCATCTGATCTTGATAGACCTGAAGCCTGTTCCAGTGACTGGACGGGACTGTTGAGGTTGGCAGTGAGCCTTCAAATTCGGTACTTTCGACTACCAATTCCCCGTTCTCAGCGCGCGCTGATACTTGTCCTTTGCGACCATCATTATTGGACGTCCCATTGAGCGAGATCAGCTTTTGATCTGACCACTCTTCAACGCTGTCCAAGCGATACCGATACGCCGTGATGGGCCCGAACTTCACCTGTAGATCGACGTCCGTTGTGACGGTTAGGTCGCCGTCTTCAGCGCGGTCAAACGTGAGCGTGTGTGATCCAAAGGGCTTGCCCTTTCTCAACACGGTGAAATCGATGACGGCCCCATCCGAGGCGACCCAGGGAAGCGGCATTGACGTTTGTTGCACCACTTCTTCCGCCGCCGCCAAACCGGCGAAGGCTACACCTAAGATCGCCGCCATTGCCGCTTTGCGCATTAACTCAACCTCCAAAACGGCAGGGCATCCTGGGCAACATAACAAATGCACATATCATCGCCATGCGCCGCGGGGCGGTGGCGCACTCCGGGCCGACCTAAAACCAAGTCGCCGCGATTGTAGATGCCATGCCCGTCTTCGAACTGGCCTTCGAGCACAACGGTGGCCTCGAGCACAGAGTGGCTATGTTCCGGCGCGGCCTGGCCTGGGTCGAGGCGCATGAGCTTGCCTTTGCCTCTGCCGCGCTTGGCATAGTGCACACCAGACAAACCTTTCTTCCACGGCACTGTCGCAAAATCGCCAATCGCCAGCTCTAATGCCTCTGGCAAGTAGCCATGCGGTGTCGGATCGCGGCGCTTCGGCACGCCGATCACATCGCGTGTCGCTTGCCAAACATCGTCGGTCGAATGCCCCGTCTCAGACAGGAGAATGTGGAGCTCTGCGGCCAGCGCCATCTCGACGGACAGCGTGCCCGCAGCGTGATCTAGCATAAACGCATGATAAACGTCAGAATTCATTCAGCAAAACTCACACTACTGTTATATGGCATCATACGTCGGGTCACCCCAATTGGATCACCTCCGGGACTGTTGAAATATAAGATCGCAACGCATAGCGTGACGCGCAAACAAAAAGGCAAACAATGACCATCACATCCTCCGTGCTCGATCTGATCGGAAACACCCCTTTGCTCCGGCTCCACCGGCTCTCCGAAGAAACAGGGTGCGAGATCCTCGGAAAGTGCGAATTCCTAAATCCTGGCCAATCGGTAAAAGACCGGCCTGCACTTGGAATGGTGCGAGATGCCGAAGCGGCGGGTTTGCTCAAGCCGGGCGGGACCATTGTCGAGGGCACAGCGGGCAATACAGGCATCGGTTTGGCCATGGTTGGCGCCGCGTTGGGTTACAAGGTCGTGATCGTCATGCCGCGCACACAATCCAAAGAAAAAAAGGATGCGGTGACCAATCTTGGCGCGAAACTGGTGGAAGTTGACGCCGTCCCTTATGCGAATCCAAATCACTATGCGCGTTATTCAGGGCGGCTGGCCGAAGATCTGAACGCGTCGGAACCGAACGGCGCGATCTGGGCCAATCAATTTGACAATCAGGCCAATCGCAAGGCGCATTTCGAGACCATGGGGCCGGAAATCTGGGCGCAAACAGACGGCAAAGTGGATGGGTTTATCTGCGCGGTCGGATCCGGCGGCACGCTCGCGGGAACGGCCCAAGCCCTGCGGGAGAAATCCGGCGGGCGCGTAAAAATCGGCATCGCAGATCCAGGCGGCGCTGCCTTGTACCAATATTTCAAAACCGGCGAGCTCAAATCTGAAGGCACGTCAATCACGGAAGGGATCGGGCAAAGCCGCGTGACTGCCAATCTTGAAGGCTTGGAGGTCGACTATGCGTATCGCATCCACGACAGAGAAGCACTGACCCTTCTCTACGACCTAACCCTAAACGAAGGGCTTTCGCTTGGTGGATCCGCGGGGGTCAATATGGCGGGCGCCGTTGAGATGGCGAAAGACATGGGTCCGGGGCACACGATCGTGACCATTCTTTGCGATTACGGCAATCGCTATCAGGATAAGCTGTTCAATCCTGAGTTTCTGCGATCGAAAGATCTGCCTGTGCCGCCTTGGATGGAGCACTAGGTTTTGGCATCCGCTGACCCTCTCGTGACGGCGCAATGGCTGCTCGATCATATCGACCAGCCGGATTTGCAGATCATTGATGCGACCTGGGTGCCGCCCTTTGTCCAAACCCGCCCCTCAGGTGCGGAGACGTATCTCGCGGGCCATCTTCCGGGGGCGGTCTTTTTCGATATTGACGCGATTGCCGATCAGACAATCGATCTCAGCCACATGTTGCCATCCTCAAAGCAGTTTGGCGCTCAGGTCGGGGCTCTGGGCATCGGCGATGATCTTTCGCTCGTCGTCTATGATGACCATCGCTTTTTTGCATCGGCGCGGGTTTGGTGGATGTTTCGCGCCATGGGATATAAAGATGTTCGCGTTCTGGATGGCGGTCTCGCGGCGTGGCGGGCGCTGGACGGGACCGTTGAACAAGGTTCATCAAAGCGCGAACCGCGTGCGTTTCAGGCCAATAGCGTCTCATCGCTCACCCGGGATGTCGACGAGATGCGGGCCCATGTGCAAAACGCTGATCGTCATATCCTCGATGCGCGTGATCCTGGACGGTTCAATGGCACAGCGCCCGAACCGCGGGCGGGGCTTCCCTCCGGCCATATGCCCGGAAGCTTTTGCATACCCGTTTCGAGCCTTATAGACGAAGGTGGAATGATGAAATCGCTCTCCGACCTCAAATCGGTTTTGCAGGCCCACCTGGCGCACCCGATTGTCACAAGCTGCGGGTCGGGCGTGTCTGCGGCCGTGATCGCATTAGCGCTGGCGCGCCTCGGACGCTGGGATGCCGCCGTCTATGATGGTTCATGGAGTGAGTGGGCCGCAGATCCGCAGAACCCGATTGCACGCCGATCATGAAAGACGATACCCGCCTCATTCACACCCGCAAAGATCGCGGACCCGCTCACACGGTCAATCCGCCGATTGAGCGCGGCTCAACGCTCCTCACACCGACACGAGCGGTGCTTTATGGCGACGGACGAGTCTATGGCCGCATGGGCCTCACCGTCCATCGTGAGCTCGAAGCCGGACTCTGCCAGCTCGAAAACGCGGCATATTGCAGATTGACGTCAAATGGCTTGCAAGCGGTCGCTTTGGCCGTGGGCGCTATCTTAAAGGCAGGCGATCATATCCTCGTCCCGGACTGCGCTTACGGGCCAAGCCGGCGTTTTTGCTTGCGCCGATTGCACGCAATGGGCATTTCCGCGACCCGTTACCCACCGACCATTGGGGCAAAGATCGAAGACCTGATCGAACCTCATACGAAAGCAATTTTGATCGAGTCGCCTGG